>CAMLOC010000191.1 GCA_946481465.1 uncultured Shinella sp.
GTGCGCCGTGCGCCTTGGCGACGAAATCGCCGCGGCTGAGGCGGTATTCCCAGCGGTCGCCGAGATAGATGCTGTCGTCGAGGTCCATTTCGAGGCCGCCCGCCTCCGGCCTGTCGCTGACGCTGATCTGTTCGACGCGGATGACGGCGCGGGCCTCCTCGGCGGCGCTGAGGCCGGCCGCCTCGCGCACCGTGCCGTCGAGGCTCCAGTTGTCGCCGCCGATGACGGCCGCCTTGCCGTCGACGGCCTTCACCCTGGCGCTGACGATGTTGTTGGCCCCGAGGAAATCCGCCGAATAGAAGCTGTTCGGGTTGGAATAGATCTCCTGCGGCCCGCCCTGCTGGACGATCCGGCCGTCCTGCAGGAGCAGGATATTGTCGGCGGCGGCCAGCGCCTCGCTCTGGTCGTGCGTCACGAGGATGGCGCAGATCTCGAGGTCGAGGATCAGCTTGCGGATCCAGTAGCGGGCCTCCTCGCGCAGCTTCGCATCGAGGTTGGACAGGGGCTCGTCGAGCAGCAGCACGCGCGGCTCATAGACCAGCGCCCGGCAGATCGCGACGCGCTGCTGCTGGCCGCCCGAAAGCTGCGAGGGGAAGCGGTCGGCAAGATGGCCGAGGCCCATGCGCTCGAGGATCGCCTGGACGCGCTTTTCGATATCGGCCTGCGCAACGTTGCGCAGCTTCAGCCCGTAGCCGACATTCTCCTTCACCGTGCGGTGCGGCCAGAGCGCGTAGGACTGGAAGACGAGGCCGATATTGCGCTGCTCGGGCGGCAAGGCGAGCTTCTTCTCGCCGTCGAGCACGGTCTTGCCGCCGATGACGATCTGGCCGATCTCCGGCTGTTCGAGGCCGGCGACGCAGCGCAGAAGCGTCGTCTTGCCGCTGCCGGAGGCGCCGAGCAGGGCGACGATGGAGCCGCGCTGCGCGGTGAACGACGCGCCCTTCAGGATCTGCAGGCCGCCCAGCCACTTCTGGACATTGCTGACGACGAGTTCAGTCATGGATTTTGGCTCCCAAACGGAGGGCGAGGGCAAGGCCTGCGCCCGTCAAGACGATGCTGATGAGGGAAAGGGCGGCGATGGTGTTCATGGCGCCGGTCTGGAGAAGCGAGACCATCAGCGAGCCGATGACCTCCGTGCCGGCGCCCATGAGGTAGACGCCCGTCGCATATTCGCGCAGGAAGATGATCATGATCAGCGCCCAGGCGCCGGCAAGGCCGGGCCGGACGATCGGGATCACCACGTCCTTCCAGGTGCGGCCGATCGTGGCGCCGGTGGTGCGGGCGGATTCCTCCAGTTCCGGCGCCACCTGGATGAGCGTGCCCTGGAGAAGCCGCAGGCCGTAGGACAGGCCGACGACGACATAGGCGATGAACAGGCTGACCAGCGTCGGGCGCAGCGGCGTCAGGAGCGGCACGAAGAGGAACACCCAGAAGAAGGCGAGGCCGATGACGAGGCCCGGCAGGGCGCGCGGCAGGAGCACGATGTAGTCGAGCACGGTGTTCGACAGGCCCCAGTTGCGGTGTCCCGCAAGGCCGACCATCAGGTAGATGCCGACCGCCACGGCGCCGCCGACGACGGAGAGCAGCACGGTGTTGACGATGCCGCGCACCAGGCTCGGCACTTCGAACATGCGGTCGAAATTCGAGAAGGTGAGCTGGTCCCACAGGTTGACGCCCTCGCCCCAGGCATCGACGAAGGCGCGCACCGCAATGCCGCCGATCGGCAGGAGGACGGAAACGAACAGCCAGAAACCGATGATCGACAGCGCGATGACCTGGCCGCTCGTGCCGAGCTTCAGGGTGGCGACGCGTGCGCCCTTGCCGCCCATCGCGGCATATTTGCGGGCATTGCGCAGGAGCTTGCGCTGCATCCAGACGAGCGGCAGCGTGATGAGGATGAGCACGACGGCGACCACGGCCATGAGCTGGTAGGTGGGCGTGCCGAACAGCGTCGTCAGCTTGTAGATATAGGTGGTGAGCACCATGATGCCGTTCGGATCGCCGAGGACGAGCGGAATGCCGAAGGTCTCGAAGCCGAGCAGGATGTTGAGCGCGGCCGCGAAGATCAGCGCCGGCAGGACCATGGGCAGCGTGACGTCGCGCGAGACCTGCCAGATGGAGGCGCCGGTGGTGCGGGCGGCCTCCTCGAGGTCCGACGGCAGGTTGCGCATGGCCGAGGAGACGTAGAGATAGACGTGCGGCACATGGCTGAGGCCGGCGATCAGGATCATGCCCGGCAGGCTGTAGATGTTCCACGGCACGAAGCCGAGGACGCCGCGGATGAAGAGCGAGACGAAGCCGGTCGGCCCGACCGACACCGTGTAGCCGAAGGCCAGCACGATGGACGAGATGAACATCGGCACCAGCACAAGGATTTCAAGCAGGCGCTTGCCCTTGATGTCCGTGCGCGTCACGAGGAAGGCGAGCAGGCCGCCGAGCGGCACGGCGATGGCGACCATGCCGAAGGAGAAGACCGCCGTGGTGCCGAGCGCCTTGTAGAAATTCCTGTCGGTGAAGACATAGATATAGGCATCGAGGCCGAACCGCGCGCGCGGGCTGAAGAAGGCCGCCGTCAGGAAGCTCTGGTAGATGATCAGGCCGACCGGCGCCAGGACGGCGATGGCCAAGAGCCCGATGACGATGCGCCTGTAGAGGCTGGCATTGCCGTGGCGCGGCATCCTTGCCGGATATTTCTTTTCGGCCGCGGCCCTGGACAGGTCCAGCGCGGCCGGCGCTTGAGCGTGGGTAGACATTCCTAGCCTCTCGCAAAGGGTGGCGGGGCCGGCCGCGGGCGCGAGCGCGCTGCGGCCGGCAGGGCATCAGCGGCCGAGGGCTGCCTTCCAGTCGTTGAAGAACTGGACGCGCTTGGTCGGGTCCATGTATTCGAGCACGCCCTCATCGACCGCGATCGGCTTCAGGCCGCCGCCGACACGCTCGTTCAGCGTCTTGATGTTGAGGCCGGCGGTCACGTCCTCGCGCACGGAGGGCAGGCCGCCCTCGGCGAGCAGCGACTGGCCTTCGCTCGACAGCATGAAATCGATGAAGAGCTTTGCCGCGTTCGGGTGCGGCGCATCCTTCGTCACCAGCGCGAGGCGCGAGAAGGCCGGCGTATAGTCGGTCGCAAAATGCACGCCGAGGTTCGGGCTCTCCTTCACCCAGTCCAGCGCGTAGGAGCCGATGATGTTGATGGCGATGACGTTCTCGCCCGAGACGACCGTCTCCTTCATGCCGCCCGAGCTGGAGTAGATCTTCGCGCCGTTCTCGCCCATGGCCTTGGCGAGATCCCAGAAATCCGCGCGGTTGCGCGCATCGTTGGAGTGGTGGAGGAAGCCGGAGCCGCTCTTTTCCGGATCGAAGGTGGCGACCTTGCCCTGAAGCTCCGCCTTGTTGTCCTTCAGGAAGGTGATCAGGTCGGCATAGGTCTTCGGCAGCTTGTCCTCCGACAGCGCCTTGGTGTTGTAGATGACGCCGACCGGCTCGACGGTCGTGCCGTAGAGCATGTTCTTGTAGTTCGCCCAGGCGGGAACGTTGCCGGCCTCCGGCGAGGCATATTCCCCGGCATAGCCGTCCAGCACCAGCGTCATCTGGAGGTCCATGGCCGAGCTCCAGACCACGTCGGCGGTCGTCTGGCCGGCGGCGGCCTCGGAGATCACCTGGTTGTAGGCGCCGTTCGTGCCGAGGTCGTTATAGGCGATCTTGATGCCGTATTTTTTCGTAAAGCCGTCCTGCAGCTTCTGCGACTGGGCCGCGTCGGTCGAGGTGTAGATCGAGACCGTGCCCTCCTCCTTCGCAGCGGCGACGATCGCCGCATAATCGGCCGGATAGCCGGCCGGAAGCTCGTCGGCCGAGGCGCCGAAGGCAGTCATGAGCGCGGTGCCGAGCACAAGGGCGGCCGCGCGGGCGGATAGGTTGCTGTTCATTATCTCTTCTCCCAAAGATCAGGCCCGCGCCCAAAAGCGGCCGCGGGCAATGCGCGAGGGCCACTCCCTGCCCTCGCATCCTCCATGCCCGTGTTTTGGTTTTTGACAAATCAAAACACAAACAATGCCGTCAGGCGCGCTTGCGCTCGCCGTCGCCGTTTCGAACCGCACCCGCCACGCGGGCGCCGAAGGCGTCGGTATTGGTGGTGCCGCCGAGGTCGCGCGTACGCGAGCCCGGATCGGCCAGGACCTCGTCGACGGCCCGCTCGATCTCCGCGCCCGCCGCCTCGAATTGCGGCAGGCCGCGCTGCTCGCCGAGCCAGCTCAGCATCATCGCGGTCGACAGGATGAGCGAGGTGGGGTTGGCGATGTTCCTGTTCTGGATGTCCGGGGCCGAGCCGTGCTGGGCCTGGGCGCAGACGAGGCCGGTCTCGGCATTGGCGTTGATCGAGCCCGCAAGGCCGAGGCTGCCGGAAAGCTCGCTGGCAAGGTCCGACAGGATGTCCGAATAGAAGTTCGTCGCGACGATCACGTCGAAACGCGAGGGATCGCGCACCAGGTGGGCGGCCATCGCGTCGATGATGACCTCGTTGAGCGCGACCTCCGGGAACTCGGCCGCGACCTTGTGCACCTGCTGCAGGAACAGGCCGTCCGTGAGGATGAAATTGTTGGCCTTGTGGACCGCGGTCACCTTCTTGCCCCGCTTCATGGCGAGCAGGAAGGCCTGGCGGGCGATGCGCTCGCAGGCGGAGGCCGTGATCTTGCGCACCGACAGGGCGACATCCGGCGTCGGCATGAATTCGCCCGTGCCGGCGAACATGTTGCGGTCGGGATAGAACCCTTCCGTCGCCTCGCGCATGATGACGAGGTCCATCGCCTTGGCATCGTTGAGGAACGGGCGCGAGCGCGCCGGGCGCACATTCGCATAGAGGTCCAGCTTGACGCGGAAGCCGGCCGAGACGTTCGCGCCGCCCTTGTCGCGGGGCGGATAGTCCATGTGCGACTGCGGGCCGAGGATGATGCCGTCGAAGGTGCGCGCCCGCTCGATCGTCTCGTCGCGCAGCGTCGTGCCGAATTTCTCCAGGCTGGTGAAGCCCGTGTCCTCGAAGTGGTATTCGAGGCCGAGACCGAAGGCCGCGTCCGCGACCTTCAGGACCTCCATGGTTGCCGCAGTGATCTCGGGGCCGATCCCGTCACACGGCGTCACGAATATTTTCATCAGATCCATCTCCCATGAGGCGGCGTGCGATAGCGCCGCGCAATGTCACGGGAGCAGTATTGGCTTTTTTAATTCAAAAATGCAATCCTTATTTTTCGGCATCCTCTTTTCCGTGCGCCTGGTGCGACCAGGACCAGGCGACCGGCGACTTTTTCGACAGCGCGCCGCCGAGGTGCCGGCGCATCGTGTAGGAGGCCTCGACGATCTCCCCGCGCTCGAGAAGATCGAGGATCCCGAGATGCTCCTGGCATTGCCGCACCGTGCGGCTGCGGTCGACGCGCGAGCGGTATTCGAGCAGGCGGCGCATGCGGTTCACGCGCACCAGCGAGAGATGGAAGAACGGATTGTTCGACATCTTGATCAGCTCTTCGTGGAAGAACGCGCCGTTGTGCAGCAGGCGCTCGGCCGGCAGGCGCTCGATATCGGTGTCCAGCATGCGCTGCTGGATGCGCCGCTGCTCCTCGATGATCTTCCGGTCGAGGCTGAATTCCGGCTCCAGCATGGCGGCCGGCTCGATCAGCATGCGGAAGCGATAGATCTGCTCGAAGGCCTCCGGCGTCTTGGCCACCGGCAGGAAGCGCCAGCCGTAGCCCTGCTTGCGCTCCGCCCAGCCTTCGCGGGTGGCGCGCATCAGGACGTCGTTGAGCTGCGACTTCGTCAGTTCATAGCGCTCGCGCAGCATCTGCTCGGTCACCTCGGCGGGGATGCGGTCCGTCAGCCAGTCTTCCGCCAGCCGCTGGTAGTCGTTCGCCACCTCGAACGGCTCGGCGTCGTCGCGCACCCGCTCGACGATGCCGCCGGCGATTTCCCGCACGAAGAAGCCGCGGTTTTCCTTCTGCTCCAGCAGGCCCTGGCTTGCCAGCATGTCCATCGCCTCGCGCACCGGCGAGCGCGAGACGCCGAACCGGTCCGCCAGCTGCTGGGTCTTCACATGGTCGCCCACCGCAAGCTCGCCGGAGGTGACGAGAAGGGTGATTTCGTTGGCGATCGTCTGGGCAAGCTGGCTGGAGCGCATGTCTTTCGTGTCCCGGATCTGTCTGAGGGCCTGTGGCGAGGTTATTCCACGGCCGGCGCAAAAGAAACAAGGGGCCGGTTTCTTTGCATGTCTGACGGTATAAAAGCCAATGGCTGGCCCGTTTCCAATTGACATTCGCACATAATTGGTTTTTTAGATACTAAAAATCACTTTTTGGAGTCTCCAATGGCGCAGCGGATCGAAACGGCCGAGGGAACCGTCAGGCTCGTTTCGCTGGGCGATGCCTTTCCGGGCCGGCTCGAACGCCTGCCGGTCGTGCTGCGGATCCTGCTGGAGAACGTCGCGCGGCGCGATCCCGGCCGGCTGGCCGCCTTCACCGAAGCGCTCGACCGCTGGCTCGACGAGGGCACGAGCGAGGCGGAGGTCGATTTCCACCCGTCCCGCGTGCTGATGCACGACACGACCTGCGTGCCGGCGCTGGTGGATATCGCGGCGATGCGCGACGCCGTCGCGGAAGCCGGCGGCGATCCCGCGGCGCTGACGCCGGTTCTGCCCGTCGACGTCTCGGTGGACCACAGCGTGGCGGTCGACTGGTACGGCCGCCCCGGCGCGCGCGAACACAACATGCGCCGCGAAATGGAGCGCAACGGCGAGCGCTACCGGCTGATGAAATGGGCGACCGCCGCGCTGCCCGGCGTGCGCGTCCATCCGCCCGGCACCGGCATCATGCACACGCTGAACCTCGAACAGCTCGCCACCGTCATCGGCATCGAGGAGCGCGACGGCGAACGCTGGGCCGCGCCCGACACGCTCATCGGCACGGACAGCCACACGCCGATGATCAACGGCATCGGCGTGCTGGCCT
>CAMLOC010000192.1 GCA_946481465.1 uncultured Shinella sp.
CGATCAGCCACGGGATCGCCTGGTCCGCCAGGCCGAGCGATTGCAGGGCGTTGTTCACGAGGCCGATATTGTCGTTGAACATGAACTTGAACTGGAAGCCGACGAGGATGGGCGAGAACATCATCGGGAACATCATGACGGTGCGCAGCAGCCGCTGGCCGCTCGTCGCCTTCTCCACCAGCATGGCAAGGCCGAGGCCAAGCAGCATCTCGACATTGAGCGCGACGGTCAGCAGAAGCACGGTGCGGCCGAACGCCGTCCAGAATTCGACGTCGGACAGGATGCGCGCATAGTTGCGCAAGCCGACGAAGGTGTAGAGCGAGGCGGGCTGCGTCAGCCGGAAGGGCGTGAAGCTCGAATAGAGCGACAGGATGAGCGGAACGATGACGACGGCCGCAAGCACCACGACGGCGGGCAGCAGAAGCAGAAACGGCGCCGGTGGCCTCCAGCCTTTCATGAATGCCTCTTGGATATGCTCCGGACGGCCGCCCTTTCCGGACGCCGCCGCATTTCAAGAAGCGGCCGCGCGAGGCGGCCGCCGATTGGTTTCCTTGGGTGGCGTCCGCCGCCAGCCCGCCTTTAGGAGCAGCGCCCGCCCCGCCCTCCAGCGTCATCCTCGGGCTTGACCCGAGGATCCAAGCCTCCGCGAGGAGGTGGATGGTCGGGTCAAGCCCGACCATGACGGAGGAGAAGTTGCGGCTAGGTCAGCCTGCATTGCACGGAGAACGAGCTCCAACCGCTCAGAGCGCGCCGGCGTCCTCGAGGATCTGCGTCGCCTTCTCGGCCGCCGTGTCCAGCGCTTCCTTGGAGGTCTTGTCGCCGAGGATGGCGGCTTGCAGTTCCGGATAGACGGCGTTGGAGATCTCGATCCAGGCCGGCGTCTGCGGCACGGCGAAGGCGTGCTTGGCCGCTTCCTGGAAGGCGGTCAGCACTTCCTTGCGGTAGGCATCGCTTTCCGCCTGCTGGATGTTGTAATCCCAGACGGCCGTGCGCGTCGGCAGCGGACCGGCGGAGGATTCCAGCTTCTGGCTGTCCTCGTTGGTCAGGAACCAGACGAGCGAGGCGGCCGCTTCCTTGTTGGCGCAGCTTTCGGTGACCGAGAAGCCGTGGTGGCCGGACCAGCCGGTGCGCTTGCCGGAAGAGCCGGCCGGCTGCACCTTCACGCCGACATTGCCGGCGACCTTGGACGACTTCGGATCGTTGAAGAAGCTCGCCCAGCCGGGCCAGTCGAGGTTGACCGCGATCGTGCCGGAGGCAAAGCCCTGGCCGAGGTCGTCCCACAGATAGTTCGTCGTGCCGGCCGGCACGGCCTTGGCCTTGTAGAGATTGACGAACCAGTCGAGTGCGCGAACGCCCGCTTCCGAATTGAAGGCCGGCTTGCCGTCGGCGTCGAGATATTCGCCGCCCTCGGCGACCAGCATCTCGTAGAAGCGGCCGTTGATCGCCTCTTCCTTGCCGGCATATTGCGTGCCGTAGAAATCCGGCGGGCTGGCGAAGAAGACCGCCTGGTCGGAAACCTGCTGCCAGGTGTCCGGCGGGGCGAGGTCGTAGCCGTACTTCTCCTTGAACGCCGCCTTCTTGGCATCGTCCTCATAGAGGCTCTTCTGGTAGTAGAGCGCGGAGACGTCGAACTGCGCACGCGGCAGCATCACCAGCTTGCCGGAAAGCGTCGAGGACGCGATGTTGGCCGGCACGAAGGCGTCGATCTCCTCCTTCGGCAGGAGCGCCGAAAGATCGGTGTAGATATCGGGATATTGCGGGGCGAAGGACGAATGGTTCGAGCCGACGCACCAGGTGATGTTGCCGGTCGCGATGTCCGACTTGATCTCCTTGTCCAGCTCGAAATGGTTCTTCTTGGAAAGAACGTTCACCTTCGCGCCTGTCGCCTTCTCCCATTCGGCGATGCGCGCATAGAGCGCTTCATACTGCTGTCCGCCGATGAGCTTCGCATCGACGGTGACGCCCTCGAATTTTCCCGGCAGATCGGCCGCAAGCGCTGAACCCGCCCATGCGCAGATCACGGCACCGGCGGCAACGCCGGCTAGAAATCTCGTCATCTTCTCCTCCCAATGGCTTTTCGCCAGCCCTTACCGATAAGAGCTTCATTCATATACAAACCAATTATTCACATATCGTCAAGCGCAAATCGGCTTCCCGGGATTGTCTCCTCGTGTTTCTGCGTATATGAATTTACTCATTCACTGGAGGAGCCTGCGTGTCGGACGAGGAAAACGATCGCTACAGGGCGCCGGCGCTCGACAAGGGCCTCGATATCCTGGAACTTCTCGCCGCCGTCGATGGCGGCCTTACCCAGGCGGAAATCGCCAAGCGGCTCGATCGCAGTCCGAACGAATTCTACCGCATGCTCGACCGGCTGGTGAAACGCGGCTACGTCACCCGCATCGACGGCGACCGCTTCTCGCTGACGCTGAAGCTTTTCGGCCTGGCGCAACTGCACGCGCCCGTGCGCCGGCTGGTCTCCTTCGCCGTGCCGCTGATGCGCGAACTGGCCGAGGCCTCGCGCCAGGCCAACCAGCTCGTCGTCTTCGACCGCGGCAATCCCGTCGTCATCGCCCAGCAGGAGGCGCCCGGCTACTGGGGCATCTCCATCCGCGTCGGCTCGCGCATCGGCCTGTTCGACACGGGGTCCGGCCACGCGCTGCTCGCCTTCCGCTCGCCGGAAGAGCGCCTGCGCATGATCGCCGAGCATGTCGGCGACGGCGGCACGGATGTGCGCGTCACGCCGGAATTCCTGGCCCGGCTCGATCTCATCCGCGCGCGCGGCTATGAAATGATGCCGAGCGCCCAGACGGCGGGCGTCATCAACCTCTCGGCGCCGGTGCTCGGCGCGGACGGCAGGGCGATCGCCGCCCTGACCATCCCCTATATCACCCTGATCAACACGCCGGTCGCGCCGGATATCTCGACGACAATCCAGATGCTCGGCGAGACGACGCGCCGGCTCTCGGAAATGGCCGGAGCCGGCTTCAGCGCCGAGGATCCATAGGCACCGTATCCGAAGGCGCGCTCATCCGCCCTCGGCAAAACTCCTCAGGAAGAGCGCGTTGAGATCGGCGACGGCCGCCGCCGCCGGCTCGCGGCCCGTCACGGCCCGGTTGATGCGCTGCGACGCGGCTTCCTGGAAGGGCATGTAGCCGTCGTGCCGCGGGCGCAGCCAGGCGCCCTCCAGCGTCCGGCGCGTGTTGCGGTAGAAGCCGAGCGTCGCGGCATTGGCCGCCTCGTCCTCCCAGCCCGCCGCATGGCCAGGCTGGCCGCCGGCCTGCCAGTAGCGCCCCGCCTGCTGCGGTCCACCGGCGACAAAATAGGCGAAGTCGATCGCCGCCTCGCGCTGCGCCGAAAAGGCGGAGACGGCGATGCCCGTACCGCCGAGCGCCGAGCCGACCGGCCCCGGGCCGCCGGCAACCGGCATGTCGGCGAAGGCGATGCGGTTTGCCCGGAAGCCCGCGAGCGAATAGCTGACATAGCCGTAGATCAGCGGCGAAACGCTGTAGGGGGATCCCGCCTCCCCCATCCGGTCCAGCACGGCGATAGGATCCATGCCGAGGCAGGCCGGGTCGGTGAGCGCGGCGAGTTCCCGGATCATCTCGATCGCCTGCGCGCCGATCTCCGCATCGACGAAGGGCCTGTCCCGTTCCACCGAACAGGGCCGACCAAGATTGCCGCACAGCGTGAAGAAGCACATCAGGGAATGCGGCGGACGCAGCGTCAGCAGCACTTCGCCGGCTTTTGCCAGGTCAAGCACCTCAGCCCAGGGAGCCGGCGCCGCGTCCAGCCTGTCCGGCCGGAAGGCGAGCACCTGGCTTGCCGCATCGATCGGGAAGGCCCATTGGCGGCCCTGCCAGTTATAGCTCGGGAAAGAGAGGCCGACGGAGCCGTCCGCCAGCGCCGCGAAGGCCGCCTCGCGGCCGGGCAGGTCCAGCGGCGCAAGGCAGCCTTCCGCCGTGATCTGCCCGACATGCGGATGGTCGATGACGATGAGGTCGTAGCGCCGGGCGAGGTCCTCGACCGGAAAGCTCTCGAAATCCTGCAGCGAGCGCTTGTCCCATTCGATGGAGACGCCGGTCCTGTCGTGCCAGTCCCGCGCGCAGGCCGCCATGGGATCGTAGCCGCGCGGATGGCTCCAGGTCATGCCCTTGAGGGTGATCGTGCCCATCATGCGAACTCCGCGCGGATTTCCGCCGTATGCTCCCCGACGCGCGGCGCGGCGCGCTGGCCCAAGGGACGCTGGCCGTTCACCCGCACGGGGCAGCGGGTCGTGCCGATCGAGACGGCGTCCTCGCGCGTCACCGTCTGCAGCATGTCGAGTATACGGAAACCGTCGCTGGCCAGAAGCTCCGGCCATTCCAGCACCTTGGAGCACCAGATGTCGGCCGGCTCCAGGATGGAGAGCCAATGGTCGACGGTCCCGGTCGCGATGCGGCCGGCAATGATCTGCTTGATCGCATCACGCGCGGTGAACCAGGCGCGGCTGTCGTCGCGATAGGGCGCCAGCGCCTCGATCCCCAGAAGATCCTGCAGGCGGCCGAGCGGCGTCATGGCGATCGCCAGATAGCCGTCCCGCGCCGGATAGACGCCGTAGGGCGCGGAGAGATAGGCATGCGCGCTGCGGAAATCCGAGCGCTTCGGCTTGCGACCGCCGTCGTTGAGATGGGTGGTCAGCACCTCGAACTGGAAATCGATGAGGCTTTCGAGAAGGCTCGTCTGGATATGGGCGCCCGCGCCGGAAATGCCGCGCCGCACCAGGGCGGCGAGAATGCCCTGGCAGGCATTGGCGCCGGCGAGCATGTCGGCGACCGCAAGGCCGAAGGGCACCGGCCCCTGCGCCTCGTCGCCGTTCAGCCACATCAGGCCGGAACGCGCCTGCGCCAGCAGGTCCTGCCCCGGCCGCATGACCCAGGGGCCGTCCTCGCCGTAGCCGCTGATCGAGGCATAGACGATCGCCGGATTGATCGCCCTCACCGCCGCATAGTCGAGGCCGAGGCGCTCGATGACGCCCGGGCGGAAATTCTGGATGAGCACGTCGGCCTTGCCGAGAAGCCTGCGCAGGAAGGCAAGGTCCTCCGGGTCCTTCAGGTCGATGCCGAGGCTTTCCTTGCCGCGGTTGATGGCGTGGAAGAGCGTGGAATCGCCGCCGACCTCCGTGTCGCTGAGATAGAGCCGACGGGACAGGTCGCCGCCGTCCGGCCGCTCGATCTTGATGACGCGCGCGCCGAGATCGGAAAGCCGCAACGAACAATAGGGGCCGGAGAGGAACTGGCTCATGTCGACCACCGTCAGGCCGGCCAGAAGTCCCGTCTCATCCTGCATGCGCATATCCTCCTGCGCGCCGGACGGTCGCGCCACTGAAATTCTTATTTGAATTATTCTTTCATATATGGATTTTGGTTTCAAGCCTCGCGCACGATTGTCCGATCGCCGGAAGCGTCGAATTCCATAGCGAAGGGAATGTGTTCAGCCGGCGAGCGGCGAGACGGCGATCCGGGCGCGGATATCCAGCCTCTCGCCGGGCGCAAGGATCGTCAGGCCGTAGGCGTCGGGCCGGGCCGGCAGGTTGAAGGCATCGACGGGATGGCTCACCGGCTCGAAGCAGAAGAAATCCGCATCCCCGGCCGGCGAGAAGACCACATATTGGCGCAGCGCCTCGCTCGCCTCGATATCCGCCCGCAGGCCGCGCGCCGGCCAGTCGATGCGCGCCGTCCCGTTCCAGCCGTCGAACCACGCGTTGATCCAGCGCGCCGGCAGCGGGCGGAATGCGTTGAAATCCATGTCCGGATGCGCAGCGACGGGCGCATGGGCCTTCGGAAGATGGTCGTCGCGCTCCAGCCAGACGCCCTCGGCCGGCGCGCGCAGCAGCGTATCGGCATCGCGCACGAACCAGGGATGGAAGCCGGCCCCGTAAGGCAGGCGCATCCCGGCGCGGTTGACGAGGCTGAGCTCCATGACGAGGCCGGCCCCCTCCAGCCGGTAGGTCACCGCCGCATCGTAGCGGAACGGTCCCGGCCCGTGCGACGACAAGGTCAGGGTGATGCAATCGCGGCTTCGGGCGGCCTCGGTCCACGCGGCGGCAAAGCCGTTGCCGTGGATCGGATAGGGCTCGCCCTCCATGTTGCGCGGCAGGGCGTGAAAGACGCCGTCGAAGGTAAAGCCGCCGCCGGAGACCCGGCCGGAAAACGGCACGAGAAGGATGCTGGAAAGCGCGAAGGGATGGGCCGTGGCGGGATCGACCCTGCGCAGGACCGGCTGCCAGCCGCCGCCGTGCCGGACGTCGAAGGCCGCCAGGCCCGCGCCGAGATCGGGGCGCACGACGATCCGCGCGCGGCCGTTGTCCAGTTCGACGGTCATCACGCGCCGCCGCCGGCCGTGATCCGACCGCGCCGCGGCTCGGTATTCTGCATTGCCGTCTTCTCCATTGCGACGCGGCTCCCCGGGCAAAACAACAGGATAGGACATTTTCGCGATTCGCGGATTTGCCATTTCACGTCCCGTGACGATTCGGCAGGGGGCAAAGGTCGCATCCGGCTCGACGCCCGGCAGGCAAATCGGGCATGCTCGGCACAGCCCCTCCCGCCGCGTCTTCTCCGGAACGGATCGCAAATGACAGATCGCCCCTTCACCGTCATCGAAAACCAGTGGATCACGCTTGCCGACGGCACGCGCCTTGCCGCCCGCATCTGGATGCCGGGCGGCGCGGAGGCCGATCCGGTGCCTGCCGTCCTCGAATTCCTGCCCTACCGCAAGCGCGACGGCACGAGCCCGCGCGACGAATCGACCTATCCCGTCTTCGCCGCCGCCGGCATTGCCGGCGTACGCGTCGACATCCGCGGCTCGGGCGAATCGGACGGCGTCATCGACGGGGAATATACGCCGCTTGAACTCGCCAATGCCTGCGAGCTCATCGCCTGGATCGCCGCCCAGCCCTGGTCGAACGGCTCGGTCGGCATGATGGGCATTTCCT
>CAMLOC010000193.1 GCA_946481465.1 uncultured Shinella sp.
GAAATCCGTCTTGAAATCGCCGGGCAATCCCTGTATCAGCCCCTCACCAAACGCGACGGGTCACCCGTTCCGCAAGGGCCGCTTTAGCTCAGTCGGTAGAGCACATCATTCGTAATTAGCGGGTCCGCTAGAGAATGAGGTGTAAAGCCAGTGGGTTGGCAGTGAGGTGAAGAAAATAGTAGGGCGATAGTAGTTTGCCCTGCGCTTGGTGAGCCGCTTTAGCTCAGTCGGTAGAGCACATCATTCGTAATGATGGGGTCACGTGTTCGAGTCACGTAAGCGGCACCACTCACCTTCAAGTCCATGAACCACCGTTTCAGGGCGCGCCAGACGCGCTCGACATCTGTTTCTTCAAGCGGGTGGCCGCCATGGCGTAGCCGCCGGCGGCGCCGTCGATGAAATGCATGTGGTCGCGCCGCATCGCCGTCGGCACGATGCAGGTCATGAGCGCCGAATCCTGCCGGTGCAGGCCGAAATGGCAGATGCCGGCGCTCGCGGCCCGCTCCAGCCGGGCCTCGATCTGCCGAGACCGCGTCGGGTCCATGTCGACGGTCATCTTCAAGCCATCGTCGAACTTGCGAAAATCCGTGTTCCGGGCGACGTCCTGCCGGTATATTTTCGGGTCGAAACGGCCGAGGGTCAGGCCGAGACGGTAGAGGCCGGAGGTAAGGATGTGCTGGCCCAGGATGACGAACCATTGCCGGAGGCGCCGTCCCCTGGCGGCCGCCTTCGTCTCCACCGACAGGCCGGCGCCCGACAGGCCGAGCTGCGGCCCCTCCGGCGCGATGGGATGCCCCTCCCGCTCCTCGCCGCCCGCCAGCGCGATGATCTCGAGGACGAGGTCCTCGAAAGCCTGCGCATTGCCCCGCCCTGCCGGGAGTGCGATGATCGAGACGATGTCGCCATGGCGGGAGCGGATCGGGTTCCATCGGCAGGAGAGGCCCGTCAGGTCCGGATGGGCGTCCGGCAATGCCGGCGGCACGGCAAAACGCCCCTCCTTCATGCGCGCCTCGGCCCAGCTCGATCCGCCGCCGGCAAACATCGCATAGGACACGTCAGGAGTGACCTGGAACCGCGCGACGCGGACCTCGAGCCCGGCGGCGACGACCTCCGCGACAGGAACGAGCGCGACGCGCAGCGTCAGCCCGAGCTCCCTGCCGACCCAGCCCTGCACCGCCGAAAGGACATCGCGCACCCGTTCCACGCCGGACGGCGGCACGGCGACAATGGCGCCGTCACCGCCGAAGACGAAGGGAAGATCGGTGTTGCCGAGCGCGTTCAGCACGGCCGAGATGACGCTGGCGCCGGCCATGTTGACGGCCTTGTAGCGGCCTGTCTCGATTGCCCCGGAAGAATCGACGATATCCGCGGTCGCCAGCGCCCAGTCCGCCGGCAGCGCATGGTAATTGTGGCTGTCCGCGACGCCGGCGAAATCGACGAAGACGGGAAGCGTGCTGAAGAATGTTTCGCCGGAAAGCATGTTCATGCCGCAAGGCTACCATATCGGCGCGGGACCGCGCGAGGAAAGATGGGGCCGCGCGGCCCTTTCCGGTCAGCCGGCATGGCGCTCCGGGTCGATCCTCCGGGCGGCCTCGGACGACGGATCGAGGATGATCGTCGAGGGCGGCTCGGTGGCGTCGACCTCGCGGATCCATTCCCGCCAGATGGCGACGAGCAGCGCCATGAGGACGGGGCCGATGAAGAGGCCGAGGAAGCCCATGGTCT
Organism: uncultured Shinella sp.; assembly: GCA_946481465.1. The sequence continues at coordinate 1,726 of CAMLOC010000193.1, forward strand.
TCACGCCGCCGATGAGGCCGAAGAAGGTGGGCAGGAACGGCAGCTTGATCGGGCCGCCGACGAGGCGCGGACGCAGCGTCTTGTCGACGATGAAGAGTTCGACCGACCCCCAGGTGAGGAGCGCCAGGCCCGCGACCGGCGAGCCGCTGGAGACGAGATAGATCGAGACCAGCGTGAAGGAGAGCGGCGCGCCGCCGGGGAAGAGCGCCATGATGCCGGTCAAAACGCCGAGCGTGACCGCCGAGGGCACGCCGGCGACCCAATAGGCGATGCCGAGCACGATGCCCTCGCCGATGGCGATCAGCGTCATGCCCGTGACGGTGGAACTGATCGTCGCCGGCACGATGCGGGAAATGCGCTCCCAGCGCATCGGCAGGATGCGCTCGCCGAGCCGGTCCACCTGGCCGGCGAAGGACTGGCCGTCGCGGTAGATGAAGAAGAGGGCGATCAACATGAACAGCATGGCGAGCAGCAGGCCGAAGGCCTTGCCGCCGGCCGCCAGCGCGACCCGGTAGATATTGCCGATATTGGCGCCGCTGACGATCTGCGTCAGCTCGCCGATCGCGCCGGGATGATCGAGGAAACGCGTCCACTGCATGTCGAGCCAGCCGCCGACGACCGGCAGGGCCCGGATCCAGTCCGGCGTCGGCGCCCCGGTCGTATTCGTCTCGACCGCCCAGCCGATCCACTCGCGAATCTCGTGGAAGGCATAGGTCGAGGCGATCATGATCGGCCCGATGATGAAGGCGAGGATCAGGAGGATGGCGATGGAGGCAGCGAGCGTGCGGTTGCCGTTCACCTGGGCGAGCAGGCGCGAATAGAGCGGCCAGCTCGCAAAGGCGATGACCAGCGCGGCGAGCACTGGCACGACGAAGCCGTGGAAGAAATAGATGCCGGCGAAGGCGATGAGTACGAGGAGCCAGCGCGCCGCCGAGATCGGCGAGATGAGCGCCGCGCTGCTCGCGCGCGCCACGCCGAGAAACCGGGGCTCACTTCTGCGATGGTCCTGATGCAGCAAACGCGTCCACTCCCATGAGGCCCATGCGGGGGCCGGGCAATCCAGATAATGTGTATCGCACGAATGTTAAACATATACGTGGTTTTTTCGGCAAAGGCGCGCTGAGACGCCGCAGGTGCGGCGAAATCCTGAAACGCGCCCGAAGGGACCTTCGATTTATTGACGTTTACGTTAATGTAATATAGCGATCGCTCTTGATGGCGCCTTTCAAAAGCATCATCTTGCCCCTACGAATGGTTGGAGGACCGTTCGGCGCCGGCGGGACGGGATGACGCCCCGCGCGCAACGAGGAGGAGACGCATGAGCGCCACGATCGAAGCCCCTTCCGCCCAGCCCTCCGGCCGGTTCTGGCTGGCCTCCTATCCGGAAGGCATGGCGGGGCAGATCGCACCCCTCACCCACGCCTCCATCGGCGCGCTCGTCGAAAGCTGCTGCGCGCAATATGCCGATCGCCCGGCCTTCACCAGCATGGGCAGGACGCTGACCTTCCGGGATTTCGAGGCAGCCTCGGCGAAGGTCGCCGCCTGGCTTCAGGCGCGGGGGCTGGAAAAGGGCGACCGCGTCGCCGTGATGATGCCGAATGTCCTGCAGAATCCGGTCATCATCTTCGGCATCCTGCGTGCCGGCCTTGTCGTGGTGAACGTCAACCCGCTCTATACGCCGCGGGAACTGGAGCACCAGCTGAAGGATGCCGGCGCCAAGGCGCTGTTCGTGCTGGAAAATTTCGCGACCACCGTGGCGCAGGTCGTCGCGCGCACGGAGGTCCGGCATGTCGTCGTCACCACGATGGGCGACATGCTCGGGCTGAAGGGGCTGATCGTCAACTTCGTGGTGCGGCGGGTGAAGAAGCTGGTGCCGGCCTGGTCCCTGCCCGGCCATGTGCCGTTTGCCCGGGTGATGGCGGACGGCGCGCGCGGCCGCCTCCGGCCGGTCGACGTCGCGCCCGGCGATACCGCCTTCCTGCAATATACCGGCGGCACGACGGGCGTCTCCAAGGGTGCGACGCTGACCCACTCCAACCTGCTTTCCAACATGGAGCAGATCAAGCTGTGGATCGAGCCGACCTTCCGCCTCAGGAAGCGGCCGGAGCAGCTCGTCTTCGTCTGCGCGCTGCCGCTCTACCATATCTTCGCGCTGACGGTGAACGGGCTGATGGGCATCGCGCTCGGCGGCCACAACGTGCTGATTGCCAATCCCCGCGACATCCCGGCCTTCATCAAGGAGCTGGCGAAGGTGCGCATCCACATCTTCCCCGGCCTCAACACGCTGTTCAACGCGCTGATGAACAATCCGGATTTCTCGAAGGCGGACCTTTCCGAATTGCTGCTGACGCTCGGCGGCGGCATGGCGGTGCAGCGGCCGGTGGCCGAGCGCTGGCAGGCGATGACGGGCTGCGCGATCACCGAGGGCTACGGCCTCTCGGAAACCTCGCCGGTGGCGACCGCCAACCGCTTCGACAGGCCGGAATTCACCGGTACGATCGGCCTGCCGCTCCCCTCGACCGATATCGAGATCCGCGACGACGACGGCAGGACGCTGGGGCTGGGAGAGGTCGGCGAGATCTGCATCCGCGGCCCGCAGGTCATGGCCGGCTACTGGCAGCGGCCGGACGAGACGGCCCGGGCGATGACGCCGGACGGTTTCTTCCGTTCCGGCGACATCGGCTTCATGACGCCGGAAGGCTTCACCAAGATCGTCGACCGCAAGAAGGACATGATCCTCGTCTCCGGCTTCAACGTCTTCCCCAACGAGGTGGAGGAGGTGGCCATGTCGCTCGCCGGCATCCTGGAATGCGCAGCGGTCGGCGTGCCGGACGGCCATTCCGGCGAGGCGGTGAAGCTCTTCGTGGTCAAGAGGGATCCGGCGTTGACGGAGGCCGACGTGAAGGCCCATTGCGCGGCGAACCTCACCAACTACAAGCGGCCGAAATTCATCGAATTCCGCACGGAACTGCCGAAATCCAATGTCGGCAAGATATTGCGCAAGGATCTGCGAGCCTGCGGAAACCCGGGTTAAACCGATTTAATTTTTTCGGCCAAGTCGCGTTTGCGGCCTTGATTTGGACATGCCAAAGCGACTAGCTAGCGGCATCGTCAAAAGCCAGGGACCACGCCGATGAACGCGCTTGTCGAAAAGCTGAAATCCATCGTCCGCGACACCAACGCAACAGACATCCGCGCCGCCTTCGCGGCCGACCCGCAGCGGTTCTCCCGCTACAGCCTCACGCTCGGCGACTTCCTCTTCGACTATTCCAAATGCGCGGTGAACGACGCGGTGCTGGACGGGCTGGAGGCGCTGGCGAAGGATGCCGGCGTCGAAAAGAAGCGCGACGCCATGTTCTCCGGCGAAATCATCAACATCACGGAAGAGCGCGCCGTGCTGCACACCGCGCTGCGCAACCGCGCCAACACGCCCGTCCTCGTCGACGGCAAGGACGTCATGCCCGACGTCAACGCCGTGCTCGACGCCATGGGTGCCTTCGCGGATGGCATCCGGACCGGTCAGCTCACCGGCGCGACGGGCAAGAAGATCACCGACGTCGTCAATATCGGCATCGGCGGCTCCGATCTCGGCCCCGTCATGGCGACGCTGGCGCTCGCGCCCTACCATGATGGCCCCAGGCTGCACTTCGTCTCCAATATCGACGGCGCGCATATCGCCGACACGCTGAAGCCGCTGGAGGCGGAGACGACGCTGTTCATCGTCGCCTCCAAGACCTTCACGACGATCGAGACGATGACCAATGCCGCCACGGCCCGCAGGTTCATCGCCGATGCGCTGGGCGAAGCGGCCGTCGGCCACCATTTTTGCGCGGTCTCCACGGCGCTCGACAAGGTCTCGGCCTTCGGCATTGGCGCGGAACGCGTCTTCGGCTTCTGGGACTGGGTCGGCGGGCGCTATTCGATCTGGTCGGCCATCGGCCTGCCGCTGATGATCGCCATCGGCAAGCAGAATTTTGCCGAATTCCTCGCCGGCGGCCATGCCATCGACAATCATTTCCGCGAGGCGCCGATCCGGGAAAACATCCCGATGCTGCTCGGCCTCATCGGCTACTATCACCGCAATGTGCTGAACTACGCCTCGCGCGCCATCCTGCCCTATGACCAGCGCCTGTCGCGCTTTCCCGCCTATCTCCAGCAGCTCGACATGGAATCGAACGGCAAGTCGGTGACGATGGATTCGACGCCCGTCGAAGGCCAGACCGGCCCTGTCGTCTGGGGCGAGCCCGGCACCAACGGCCAGCACGCCTTCTACCAGCTCATCCACCAGGGCACGGCGATCATCCCGGCCGAATTCATGATCGCGGCGAACGGCCACGAGAAGGACCTGCGCCACCAGCACCAGCTCCTGATCGCCAATTGCCTCGCCCAGTCGGAAGCATTGATGAAGGGGCGCACGCTGGCAGAGGCCAGGGCGCAGCTGACCTCGAAGGGCATGGATGAGGCGAAGGCGGACAGGATCGCGCCGCACCGCGTCTTCGACGGCAACCGGCCGTCAATCACCATGGTGCATGACAGCCTGACGCCCTTCGCGCTCGGCCGGCTGATCGCGCTCTACGAACACCGCGTCTTCGTCGAGGGCGCCCTGTTCAACATCAATTCCTTCGACCAGTGGGGCGTCGAGCTCGGCAAGGAACTGGCAACGGGCCTGCTGCCGGTCGTGGAGGGCAAGGAGAGCGCGGCCGGCCACGATTCCTCGACCGCCGGCCTCGTCGCCGCGCTCCTGAAGGCGGCAAACTAGAGTTTGTCGGGGAAAAGTGGGAACCGGCTTTTCTGAAGAGACAAACGAAAACAAAGAAACCTAGAATCTGTCTGGTTCAGAATGAACCAGACAGATTCTAGGAACGCAGACTGAGACGGCGTGCCGCGAACGCATCGCGCGGCACGCGCGCAAGATTGCCGAGGAACTCGCGGGCGCAGGCGCGCCAGCTATAGGTCATGGCGCGGCCGCGGGCGACGTCCTTCGGGATGTCGAGGGCGGCGAGCGCCGCGGCCCTGAGATCGTCCGAAAGCGCGCCGCCTTCGCCCAGCACGTCGCGCGGCGCGGTGACCGGGAAGGCGGCGACGGGAACGCCGCTCGCCAGCGCCTCCAGCATGACATTGCCGAACGTGTCGGTACGGCTCGGGAAGACGAAGACGTCGGCCGAGGCGTAGACGGACGCCAGCTCCTCGCCGGTCTTGCGGCCGAGGAAATGCACATCCGGATAGCGCTGGCGCAGCGCCGGCAGGTC
>CAMLOC010000194.1 GCA_946481465.1 uncultured Shinella sp.
CCGCCGTCGCGCCTGTCTTCCTCAACGTGGTGCTGATCGGCGCGCTCGGCTATGCGCTCTGGCAGGGCGCCTCACCGTTGGAGACGGCCTGGTATCTCTCCTGGGGCGTGCTCGCCGCCGGGCTGCTGCAGATGGCCGTGCTCTATGCAGGCGTGCGCCATGCGGGCATGAGGATCGGTTTTCGCCGGCCGCGCATGACGGCGAACGTCAAGCGCCTGCTGTGGCTCGCCTTCCCGGCGGCCGTGACGGGCGGCATCACGCAGATCAACCAGCTCATCGGCCAGATGATCGCCTCCACCAAGGACGGCGCGATCTCCGCCCTGCAATATGCCGATCGCGTCTATCAGCTTCCCCTCGGCGTCGTCGGCATCGCCGTCGGCGTCGTGCTGCTGCCGGAACTTGCCCGCGCGCTGAAGGGCGGGCAGGAGCGCGAGGCGGGCAACCTGCAGAACCGCTCGCTGGAATTCGTACTCTTCCTGACGCTGCCGGCCGCCGGCGCGCTCTGGGTCATCTCCGACGAGATCGTGCGCGTGCTCTACGAGCGCGGCGCCTTCAGCCCGGAAACCACAGCCGTCGTTGCGGGCACACTTGCCATCTACGGGCTCGGCCTGCCGGGTTTCGTGATGATCAAGGCGCTCAATCCCGGCTTCTTCGCCCGCGAGGATACCAGGACGCCGATGCGCATCACGCTGCTGTCGGTCGTCGTCAACTGCATCCTCGCCGTCACGCTCTTCCCGCTGTTTTTTGAACGCGGCATCGCCACCGCCGAGGCCGTCTCCGGCTGGCTGACGGCGCTGCTCCTCTTCGTCACGCTGGTGCGCCGCGGCCACTGGCCGCTGGAAAAGGCGCTGCTCTGGCGCGTCGCGCGCCTGTTGGCCGCGACCGTCGTCATGGCCGTGGCGCTTAACTACGCCTCCCTCTATCTTGCCGATCGCCTGGCCTCCGCCGCTCCGCTCCATGAGCAGCTCATGGCGCTCGGCCTGCTGATCGTCTTCGCCATGGTGGTCTATTTCTCCGTCGCCTTCCTCATCGGCGGCGCGGATCTCGGCATGATCCGGCGCAATCTCAAGCGCAAGGCCAAGGCCGCGCCGGGCGAGGAAAGCACGGAATAGGCCACATCAGCGTGTCGCGAACCGGGCACGCCTGGCAAGGCGCGCCAGCCCGCGGCAATAATGCCAGCTGCGTCTCGCCCCGACATCGACATGCACGATGCCGTTGCAATAGGTGCCGATGCCGCCGATGGCCGGCGCGGATCTTGCGGCCGCGACGATCCGCTTCACCGATACGCCGGGCACGCGGATATCGGCGGCGAGGCATTTGCGATGTAGCGAACCCTTGCGTCCGTTGGAGCGATGGCCGGATGTCACGAGCGGTCGTCGCCCCACCTGTCGGGCGATATGGGACAGGATGCCTCGCAGTTTGCCGGGGAAGCATCGGTGCCGCACCCGCGGAGTCTGGACGGTATAGATCTTTGCCGCGACCCTTTCGGTTCTTGCGGCCTGTTTGTGCTTGCCGCTTGCCGTGGCCTCGCTCGCGAAGAACGAAGTCAGCGCCATCATGCAGGCAAGCAGGGTCGAACAGCTTTTTCGCATGGCACACTCCGGTTTGCGCCTTTGCGTCGAAACGCGGCTTGTCAAAACCTGTGTCCCCGATCCCGGCGGGGAGAGAAGGCCCGAAAAGTGTCATTTATGAGGAATGGCTGATGGGCCGGTAGCCCGGCCGCGGGGGGCGGTCTTGATCGTCGCCGCTCCGCCGTGCATAAGCGGCGCCACGACCACAACGCAACCAGGCCCTCCACCCGCCTGAAGGATATCGCCATGAGCGCATTCAAGCCCCTCGTCTTCTCCGGCGTGCAGCCGACCGGCAACCTCCATCTCGGCAACTATCTCGGCGCGATCCGCAAGTTCGTCGCCCTGCAGGCCGACAACGACTGCATCTATTGCGTCGTCGACCTGCACGCGATCACCGCGCAGCTCGTGCACGAGGACATGCGCGGCCAGATCCGTTCGATCGCCGCGGCCTTCATCGCCGCCGGCATCGATCCGAAGAAGCACATCGTCTTCAACCAGTCCGCCGTGCCGCAGCATGCCGAGCTTGCCTGGATCTTCAATTGCGTGGCGCGCATCGGCTGGATGGAGCGCATGACCCAGTTCAAGGACAAGGCCGGCGGCAAGAATGCCGAGCAGGTCTCGCTGGGGCTGCTCGCCTATCCGAGCCTGATGGCCGCCGACATCCTCGTCTACCGCGCCACCCATGTGCCGGTCGGCGACGACCAGAAGCAGCACCTGGAGCTGACCCGCGACATCGCGCAGAAGTTCAACATCGATTTCGGCAGCCACATCCGCAAGGCCGGCACCGGCGTCGACATCGTCGTCGGCGAGGAGCCGGTGCATGCCTATTTCCCGATGGTCGAGCCGCTGATCGGCGGCCCGGCGCCGCGCGTCATGAGCCTGCGCGACGGCACCAAGAAGATGTCGAAGTCGGACGCATCCGACCTCTCGCGCATCAACCTCACCGACGATGCCGACACGATCTCCAAGAAGATCCGCAAGGCCAAGACCGATCCGGATGCCTTGCCGAGCGAAGTCGAAGGCCTGAAGGGGCGCCCGGAAGCGGAGAACCTCGTCGGCATCTATGCCGCGCTCTCCGACAGGTCCAAGGCGGAGATCCTCGCCGAGTTCGGCGGCCAGCAGTTCTCCGTCTTCAAGCCGGCGCTCATCGACCTTGCGGTCAACGTGCTCTCGCCGATCACGGACGAGATGCGCCGCCTGATGGACGACACGAGCCACATCGACGCCATCCTGCGGGACGGCGGCGAAAGGGCGCGGGCGCGGGCGGAAAAAACCATGAAGGAAGTTCGCGACATCATCGGTTTTGTGCAGTAAGGTCGCCGCGAAACGTTCCGGATTTGCGTCGCACTGGAAGAAATGAGGCCGTATGGTTTCTCGACGACTTTCCCGCCTTGAAGGCCACCGCCGGAAATTCCTGGCGGTCATCGACGACACGCCGGAATGCCAGCGCGCCGTCCACTATGCGGGAATGCGGGCGAAGAATTCGAACGGCGGCGTCGTTCTGCTCTATGTGATCGCCAATGGCGATTTCCAGCAATGGCTGGGCGTCGAGGAGATCATGCGGGCCGAGGCGCGCGAGGAAGCCGAATCCGTGCTGGCCAAGGCGGCGCAGGCCCTGCGCGAGGCGGTGGGAATCGAGCCGGAAACGGTGATCCGCGAGGGCGTCGCGAGCGAGCAGATCAACGGGCTGATCGAGGAGGACCGCGACGTCGCGATCCTCGTACTCGCCGCCGGTTCCGCCAAGGAGGGGCCGGGCCCGCTCGTCTCCTCGCTCGCCAGCCGCGGCCAGGCCTTCCCGATCCCGGTGACCGTCATTCCCGATTCGCTGTCCGACGAGGAACTCGACGCGCTGAGCTGATCTCCAGTCTTGAAGAGCGGCGCGGAAACGCCTATCTTCTTTTGAATTATTCTAAATATTCTGGCCGATCGGCGAGCGCCCGGCCGCACGGAGAGAAAGATGTTCATCCAGACCGAAGCGACGCCGAACCCGGCGACCCTGAAATTCCTGCCGGGCAAGGTCGTGCTGGAGACCGGCACGGCCGAATTCCGCGACGAGACGGAAGCGCGCGCGGCCTCGCCGCTGGCCGCCCGCCTCTTCGCCATTCCCGGCGTCAAGGGCGTGTTCCTCGGCTATGATTTCATCACCGTCACCAAGGACGATGCCGACTGGCAGCACATGAAGCCGGCGATCCTCGGCAACATCATGGAACACTTCATGTCCGGCCAGCCGGTCGTGGCGAGCGGCGCGCTCGGCGGCAGCGCGGACGACGAGGGCGAGTTCTTTGACGAGGGCGACGAGACGATCGTCGCCACCATCAAGGAACTGCTCGACAGCCGCGTGCGCCCGGCCGTGGCCCAGGACGGCGGCGACATCACCTTCAAGGGTTTCCGCGACGGCGTCGTCTATCTCAACATGAAGGGCGCCTGCTCGGGATGTCCGTCCTCCACGGCGACGCTGAAGCACGGCGTGCAGAACCTTCTTCGCCATTTCGTACCGGAAGTGCAGGAAGTTGAAGCCGTCATGTAAGGCCTGCCCCGCAATGCGCCGGTGCCCGCAATGATCGTCCTTGCGATCGATACGGCGGGCACGGGCTGCCACGCGGCGCTCTATGACCCCGATAAGGATCGTATCCTCGGCGCCGCCGGCGCCGATATCGGCCGCGGCCATGCCGAGCGGCTGATGGAGTTCGTTGATGCGGCGCTCGACGCCGCCGGCCTCACGCTTCGGGATATCGGCCGGGTCGCCGTCACCGTCGGCCCCGGTTCCTTCACCGGCATCCGCGTCGGCGTGGCGGCGGCGCGCGGCCTGGCGCTGGCGCTGGGCATTCCCGCCGTCGGCGTCTCCAGCCTGTCGGCGCTCGCGGCCGACCATGGGACTGCCTCCCCCCTGCTGGTGGCGATGGATGCGAAGCGGGACGAAGTCTATTGGCAGCGTTTTTCCGCCGACGGCAGCGCGTTATCGTCGCCCGCGATCGCCTCAGTCGAGGCCGCGCGGACACTTGCGGCCGGGCATGACGGGGCGATCGCCGGCTCGGCGGCTGCGCTGTTGCGCGAGGGTGTGGATCCGGGCAGCGACGGCGTCGCCATCGCCACCGTCGCCCGTCTCGGTGCCGGGCTCGATCCCGTGGACCATCCGCCGAAGCCGCTCTATCTGCGCGGTCCCGATGCCAAGCCGCAGGCGGGTTTTGCGATCAGGAGGGCGTGACCGCATGTCCCTGACCGATTATTTCACCCGCAAGCCGGCCTTCGATATCTTCCCGCTGGAAACCGCCGATGCCGGCATTGCCGCAGCGCTGCACCGTGCGCGGTTTCCCCAGCCGTGGAACGACGGCGAATTCCACGCACTCCTGTTGCAGGAGCCGGTCTACGGCTTCCTGGCGCTGAAGGAAGGCGCGCTCGGACGCATGGCCGGCGGCTTCGTGCTGGCCCGGGCCACGGCCGGCGAGGCGGAGATCCTGACGATCGGCGTCGACGAGCGGTTTTCCCGCGCGGGCCTCGGCTGGCGGCTGATGCAGGCGGCCCTGCGCGAGGCGAAGATGCGCGGCGCCGAAGACATTTTCCTCGAGGTCGACGAAGGCAATGTTGCGGCCCGCGGGCTCTATGCCAAGCTCGGCTTTGCCAAGGTCGGCGAGCGCAAGGCCTACTATGTCGCCGCCGACGGCCACCGGTCCACGGCGCTTGTCTTGCGGCGCGATCTTCGCTAGTCCCCTATCGGGAGGCTGAACGAAAGAGGGCTGGATCGCATGTCGGAAGTCGAGAAATCGCTGGAAGAGCTTTGTGTCGAGCGCGGCATGCGCATGACCGAGCAGCGCCGCGTGATCGCGCGCGTGCTGGAGTCCTCGGACGATCATCCCGACGTGGAGGAACTCTACCGCCGCTCGTCTGCCGTCGATGCGCGCATTTCCATCTCCACCGTCTACCGCACGGTCAAGCTCTTCGAGGATGCCGGCATCATCGAGCGCCACGATTTCCGCGACGGCCGCTCGCGCTACGAGACGGTGCCGGACGAACACCACGACCACCTGATCGACCTGAAGAGCGGCGAGGTCATCGAGTTCCATTCGCCGGAGATCGAGGCCCTGCAGGAGCGCATCGCGCGCGAGCACGGCTTCAAGCTGGTCGACCATCGCCTCGAACTCTACGGCATTCCGCTCAAGGAGGGCGAGTGAGGCGGGTCCCGGCTTCCTTGACTGCCTGCCGGTGACCCCGTGATCGTCTGGCTGCGCCTTGCCGTCGCTTTCCTCGTCCTGGCCGTGACGACGATCGTCCTGTTGCCCATCCAACTCGTCGGCCTGCGTTTCGATCTGAAGATCCGTCGCCGCGTGCCGCGCCTCTGGCACCGCGTCGCCTGCCGGGTGCTCGGCCTCAGGGTGCGGGTGCATGGCGCGCTGGAGACGAAACGGCCCTTGCTGCTCGCTTCAAACCATGTCTCCTGGAAGGATATCATGGTGCTCGGCTCGGTGGCCGACGTCGTCTATATCGCCAAGTCCGAGGTGCGCGGCTGGCCGGTCTTCGGCCTTCTCGCCCGTCTCCAGGCGACGATCTTCGTCGAGCGCGAGCAGCGCCGGAAGACCGGCGACCAGGTGGATGAGATCGCGCAGCGCATGACGGACGGCGAGATCGTCGTGCTCTTCCCGGAGGGCACGACCTCGGATGGCAACCGCCTCCTGGAGATCAAGTCCTCGCTCTTCGGCGCGGCCGCCTCCGCCGTGCCGCACGCGCCTGACGGCGTGGTGTTCATCCAGCCGGTCTCGATCGCCTATACCGGCGTGCACGGCATGGCCATGGGCCGCTTCCACCGGCCGCTCGCCGCCTGGCCGGGGGATATCGAACTCCTGCCGCATCTCCTCGCCGTCGCGCGCGAGGGGGCGGTGGATGTGGATGTCGATTTCGGCGAGCGGGTCGACTATTCGGGCGACAGCAGCCGCAAGGCGGTGAGCCGCACGGTCGAGGCGCGCATCCGCGCCATGTTGGGCGCGCGCCTGCGCGGCAGATAAAGCTTCATTTTTCGGGGCTTTTCCACTAAGGAAGCGGCCATGAGCGAACAGTCCCTTTCCCTGCCCGAAGCCCCTCCGGCGACGCCGAACACGCGAAAAGTCTTCGTGAAGACCTACGGCTGTCAGATGAACGTCTATGACAGCGACCGCATGACGGATGCGCTGTCGAAGGACGGCTATCAGGCGACGGACGTCCTGGAAGAGGCCGACCTCGTCCTCCTCAACACCTGTCATATCCGTGAGAAGGCGGCGGAAAAGGTCTATTCCGAGCTCGGCCGCCTGCGCGAGATGAAGAAGGCCCGCGCGAAGAACGGCCGCGAGATGGTGATCGGCGTGACCGGCTGCGTCGCCCAGGCGGAAGGCAAGGAGATCCTGCGCCGCGCGCCGGCGGTCGACCTGGT
>CAMLOC010000195.1 GCA_946481465.1 uncultured Shinella sp.
CGCCCTTCTTCACCGAGGAATTGCCGACCGACATGTTCATCACGTCGGCGCCGAGGCGTTTGCCGGCAAGCTCGAAGGAGGATTGCGTGCGGGTGGAGGCTTCGAAAAAGAGGTTGATCTGCGTCAGGCCCCGAAGGGTCGACGTCTTCTTCTCCCGCTGCCGGGAGATTTTCACCGCCTCGTCGGCGCGGTCGAGCAGGTGGGTGATCTCCTGCTCGGTCAGACCCTTGATGCCGAGAAGGTGGCGATGCGGAAAGAAGTCCATGAAACTCCGCCTCAACTGTCGTGGATACGCGGGGTCTATAGAGGGTCGGTTCCCCCGCGGCAAGGCGAAGCGGTGGCAAGGCCACGCATTCCCACGCTTTTGTGACGCACCGGGCGCCGGCGGCGGCAAGGCCCCGTTTCGCCCCGCCGCGACTTGGGCTAGAACCCGCTCATGACTCGCGACAAGACGACCGAACAGAAACTCGCCGATCTCAACCAGCCGCCGCTCTGGTCGGGCATCAATGCCTATCGCTCCGACCCGCTGCTGGTCGACGCCACCGACGCCATGCCGAAGGGCCTGCGCGACGAGTTCGACGCGATCGGCCGCTACGTCACCTCGCCGGAAGCGCAGGAACTCGCCCGCATGGCGAACGAGGGCGTGCCGCAACTGCGCACCCACGGCCCGCGCGGCGAACGCCTCGACGTCGTCGACTACCACCCCGCCTGGCACGCGCTGATGCGCCGCTCCATGGCGAGCGGCCTGCATTCCTCGCTGTGGGAGAACGTGCCGGAGGAGAAGGGCAGGGCGCACAAGGCGCGCGCCGTGCGCTTCTACCTGACCGCCCAGCTCGAATGCGGCCATCTCTGCCCGCTGACCATGACGAGCGCCTCGGTCGCGGCCCTTTCCGTCTCGCCGCAGGTGCAGCGCGAATGGGGGCGAAAGATCCTGTCGCGCAAGTATGACAGCACCAACAAGCCCGCCATGCAGAAGAGCGCCGTCACCATCGGCATGGGCATGACGGAAAAGCAGGGCGGCACGGATGTGCGCGCCAACACCTCCACCGCCGAGCGCGTCGGCGAGGGCATCTACCGGCTCTCCGGCCACAAGTGGTTCATGTCGGCGCCGATGAGCGACGGTTTCGTCATGCTCGCCCAGACGCGCGAGGGCGTCGGCTGCTTCCTCGTGCCGCGCCTGCTGGAGGACGGCTCCAGCAACGGCCTGCGCTTCCAGCGCCTGAAGGACAAGATCGGCAACCGCTCCAACGCCTCCTCGGAGGTCGAGTTCTCGGAAACCTTCGGCTTCCTGCTCGGCACGCCCGATGCCGGCATCCGCACCATTCTCGACATGGTGACGCTGACGCGGCTCGACTGCGCGCTGGCCTCCTCCGGCATCATGCGCGCCTCGCTCGCCGAGGCCGTGCACCATGCGCGGGGCCGCGCCGTCTTCGGCAAGCCGCTGGTCGCCCAGCCGATCATGACGCGCGTGCTCGCCGACATGGCGCTCGACGTCGCAGGCGCGACCGCGCTCTCCCTGCGCCTGGCGGAGGCCTTCGACAAGGCGCGCGACAGCGCCGAGGACGCGGCCTATGCCCGCATCATGACGCCGGTGACGAAATACTGGTGCTGCAAGATCGCGCCCGCCCTGATCTACGAGGCGATGGAATGCATCGGCGGCAGCGGCTATGTCGAGGAGCGCCCGATCGCCCGGCACTACCGCGAGGCGCCGGTCAACGCGATCTGGGAGGGGGCGGGCAATGTCATGGCGCTGGACCTGATGCGCGTCATCGGCCGGGGCAGGGACCTGTTCGAGATGCTGTTCGCCGGGCTTGCCCGCGATCTCGGCCCGGCCGGCAAGAAGACGGTCGACGTGCTGCGCGCCGCGCTGTCGCTGTGCGAGCGCGACGAGGGCGCGGCCCGCATGCTGGTCGAGCAACTGGCGCTTGCCGCCACGGCGGCCGAGCTTTACCGCGCCGGTGCCGGCCGCATCGCCGATGCCTTCCTGGAGACGCGCCTCGCCTCCGGCTGGCGCTCGACCTACGGCATGCTCGATTCGCGCTTCGATTCGGCCTATATCGTCGACCTGCTCTATCCGCCGGCAAGGTAGGCGGTCGCCGCCAGCACGACCGGGATGGTGAAGAACGAGGCGATCGTCTGCAGCGTGGCGACGGCGGCATAGAGCGGCGCGTCGCCGCCCATCTGCTTGGCCAGCACATAGCCGTTCAGCGCCGTCGGCACGCTCGCGCCCATGGCGATCGTCAGGAGCGGCTCGCCGCGCATGCCGAGCGCATAGGCGGCTGCGGTCATGACCAACGGCATGAACAGCAGCTTCAGGACGACCGGCAGCAGCGCCAGCGGCCGGGGTTTCAGCGCATCGGCCAGCTTCAGCCCGGCGCCGACCATGATCAGGCCGAGGCTGAGCGAGGTGTCGGCGACGAGTTCCGTCGCCTGCATCAGCGGCGCGTAGATCGGGATTTTCAACAGGTTGATCGCAACGCCGAGCACCGAGCCGATGATCATCGGATTGGTGACGATTTTCTGCGCGAAGGACTTCAGGCTGCGCGTGCCGCCGCCGAACCAGACGAGGATGCCGATATTGTAGAAATTGATCGGGATGATGATCAGCGTCGCCACGAGCGCCACCAGCGCAAGGCTTTGCGCGCCGTAGAGCTTTTCGGCGATGGCGAGCGCGATGAAGGCGTTCCAGCGCGTTGAGGTCTGGTAGACCGACGTATAGGCGGCGCCCGAGACGCCGGCGGCGCGAAAAAGCGGCCAGGCGAGCGCCAGCAGGAGCGCGATGAAGCTCAGCGAGCCGATGGAGCCGAGCGCCACGCTGCCGGCGGCGATGCCGGAGAACTCCGCCTTGGCGAGCGTCGTGAACAGGAGGGAGGGGAACAGCACGAAGAAGCCGAGCTGCTCGAGCCCGTTCCACATGTCGCGGTCGATCAGCCGCCAGCGCTTGAGGAAGGCCCCCAGCACGACGAGCAGGAAGACGGGGAGGATGCTTTCGAAGATGGCGAGCATGGGAACCGGGATGTGGCCGACAAAAGGTCGCTGCTCATTTCACGCCTTGCGCAGGCTTGCAAGGCTCCTTTCCGGCCCGGGCGATGTGGAAATTAACCTTAATGAAGGGTTTACGTTGCGCAAACAGGGTTAACGGGTGAAGGTGCCGTTTACCTGGTATTAACCATGCGAGCGAGTGCAGCCTATGGCCAGAACGGCCCGGATTTCGGTCATGACGACCCTGTTTTGTTTTGCGGCGGTGGATATCGTCGTCCCGCTGCTCGTCATCGCCGCGGGCGTGGCGGTCAGCGAGATCGTCTTTGCAGCCGGCGACCTTCTGGCACCGAGGGGGAGGGCGGCATGAAGTGGTTCCTCATCCTGTGGGCAGGCCCCATCGCGCTGCTCGGCAGCTGGTACGGGCTTTCCTATTACGACATGAGCTTCGGCTTCTTCATGCTGACGCGCGACGCGCATGATCTGGTGTTCCAGATCTACGGCCACATCCTCGGCATTCCGCCGGAGGACCTGCCGCCGCTGGTGCTGCGCGCCATCATCGTCGACAGCTTCCTGGTGCTGGGGCTCATCGCCTTCCGGCGCCGCAAGAAGATCCTTGCCTGGTGGCAGGCGCGCCGTCAGTCCGCGTCCGCCGCCCTCGCCAATGACGAGAGCCTGTCCAGCGCGCCCTGAAGGATGAAGGAGGCGGCGGCCGAATCGATGCGTTCGGCCCGCTTCTTGCGCGACACGTCCATCTCGATCAGCGTGCGCTCCGCCGCCACCGTCGACAGCCGCTCGTCCCAGAAGACGAAGGGGATGTCGGTCTTGTCGGCCATGGAGCGCACGAAGGCGCGCGTCGCCTGGACGCGCGGCCCGGCGCTGCCGTCCATGTTCATCGGCAGGCCGATGACGAAGGCGACGACCTTCTCCTTGGCTGCGAAGGCCAGCAGCACCTCGGCGTCCTGGGTGAACTTCACGCGTTTCAGCACCGGCCGCGGCGTCGCCAGCCGCCGGTCGAGATCGGAGACGGAGAGGCCGATGGTCTTCGTGCCGAGGTCGAGGCCGGCGATCGGCTGGCCGGGCGCGAGCGTCTCTGCCAGTTCTTCCAGTGTCAGCGTTGCCATGGGAAACCCCTCTCAGCGCTTGCGCACGAATTCCGTGCGCAGGACCAGCCCCTTGATGGCCTCGTGCCGGCAGTCGATCTCTTCCGGATTGTCGGTGAGGCGGATCGACTTGATCACCGTGCCCTGCTTCAGCGTCTGCCCGGCGCCCTTCACCTTCAGGTCCTTGATGAGGACGACCGAATCGCCGTCGGCCAGCACGGTGCCGCTGGCATCGCGCACCTGGTTCTGCGCCGCCTTTTCGGCCGCGATCTCGGAGGCCGGCCGCCATTCGCCGGTCGCCTCGTCATAGATGTAGTCGTCGTCGGCCATGATGGCTCCTTGCATGTTGCTCCAGTTCGAATGCCACGCTTATAACGATCCGGCGATGGATGGAAACGGCCTTCGCCGGTTCTATATTGCGCCAAGGACCCCAACGGGAGAACAAGCATGAAAATCACCTGGCTCGGCCACTCCGCCTTCCGGATCGAAACGGCGAAAGCCAGAATCCTGATCGACCCCTTCTTCACCGGCAATCCCGCCTTCGACGAGGCGACCCGCAAGGACGCGGTGGCGGGCCTTACCCATATCCTGCTGACCCACGGCCACGGCGACCATGTCGGCGATACCGTCCAGATCGCGAAGGAGACCGGCGCGACCGTGCTCGCCAATGCGGACCTTGCCGCCTGGCTCGGCGCCAAGGGCGTGGAAAAGGTCGACATGGGCAATACCGGCGGCACCGTGCATTTCGACGGGTTCTCGACGACCTTCGTCAATGCGCTGCATTCCTCCGCGCAGATCACCGAGGACGGCGTCTCCCATTCGCTCGGCAATGCCAACGGCCTCGTCCTGCATTTCGAGGACGAGCCGACGCTCTATCACATGGGCGATACCGACATCTTCTCCGACATGGCGCTGATCCACGAGCTGCACCAGCCGGAAATCGGCCTCGTGCCGATCGGTGACCGCTTCACCATGGGCGGTGCCGTGGCGGCGCTCGCCTGCCAGCGCTTCTTCAAGTTCGATACGGTCATCCCCTGCCACTACGGCTCCTTCGGCATCATCGCGCCGACGGCCGACCTCTTCGTCAAGGCGATGGACGGCGCGTCCGCGAAGATCGAGGTGCCGGGCGTCGGCAGCGCGGTCTCGCGCTGAGGGAGCGGAAAAGGGGCGAGGGGGCGTGGAACGGACCATTCCCCCGTTGCGCCCCTTGGGCTTGGTCAGTATAGCGGGTAGAAATTTCTGAGCGGAGACCACCCATGTCCGTAGATCTAGCCACCGTGAAGCGCGTCGCGCGCCTTGCCCGCATCGCCGTCAGCGAGGAAGAGGCAAACCGCATGACCGGCGAGCTGAACGGCATCCTCGGCTTTGTCGAGCAATTGTCCGAAGTGAATGTCGAGGGCGTCGAGCCGATGACTTCGGTCACGCCGATGGAGATGCGCAAGCGCCAGGACGTCGTCAACGACGGCGACAAGGCGGATGCCATCGTCGCCAACGCGCCGGCCACCGACCGCAATTTCTTCCAGGTTCCGAAGGTCGTCGAGTAACGTCCTCTTCGTCGCCCGAGCCGTCCGACCCCGAAAGTAGCCTTCCCATGACCGATCTGACCCGCCTGACCATTGCCGAAGCCCGCGAGAAGCTCGGCGCCAAGGAGATCACCGCCGTCGAGCTGACGGACGCCTATCTCGGCGCGATCGAGGCGGCGAACCCCGTCATCAACGCCTATGTCGCCGTCACGCCGGAAAAGGCGCGCGAGATGGCGAAGGCTTCCGACGAGCGCATCGCCGCCGGCAAGGCCGGCGCGCTGGAGGGCATCCCGCTCGGCATCAAGGACCTGTTCGCCACCGAGGGCGTGCACACCCAGGCCTGCAGCCACATCCTCGACGGCTTCGAGCCGAAATACGAATCGACCGTCACCCGGAACCTCTGGAACGACGGCGCCGTCATGCTCGGCAAACTGAACATGGACGAGTTCGCCATGGGCTCGTCCAACGAAAGCTCCTATTACGGCGCGGTCAAGAACCCGTGGCGCGCCACGGGCTCCAATGCCGACCTGGTGCCGGGCGGCTCGTCCGGCGGCTCGGCGGCGGCCGTCGCAGCGTTCCTGTGCGCCGGCGCCACGGCGACGGATACCGGCGGCTCGATCCGCCAGCCCGCCGCCTTCACCGGCACCGTCGGCATCAAGCCGACCTATGGCCGCTGCTCGCGCTGGGGCGTCGTCGCCTTCGCCTCCTCGCTCGACCAGGCCGGCCCCATCGCCCGCGACGTGCGCGATGCGGCGATCCTCCTGAAGTCCATGGCGAGCGTCGATGCCAAGGACACCACCTCCGTCGACCTGCCGGTGCCGGATTACGAAGCCGCGCTCGGCCAGTCGCTGAAAGGCATGCGCATCGGCATCCCGCGCGAATACCGCGTCGACGGCATGCCGGAGGAGATCGAGGCGCTCTGGCAGCAGGGCATCGCCTGGCTGAAGGAGGCCGGCGCCGAGATCGTCGACATTTCCCTGCCGCACACGAAATACGCCCTGCCGGCCTACTACATCGTCGCGCCCGCCGAAGCCTCGTCGAACCTCGCCCGCTATGACGGCGTGCGCTACGGCCTGCGCGTCGACGGCAAGGACATTGTCGACATGTACGAGAAGACCCGCGCGAGCGGCTTCGGCAAGGAAGTCAAGCGCCGCATCATGATCGGCACCTACGTGCTGTCGGCTGGCTACTACGACGCCTATTACCTTCAGGCGCAGAAGGTCCGCACGCTGATCAAACGCGATTTCGAACTTGCCTTCCATGCCGGCGTCGACGCCATCCTGACGCCCGCGA
>CAMLOC010000196.1 GCA_946481465.1 uncultured Shinella sp.
CCCAGATGACGGCGAAGGCGGGGAGGCACCAGACGAAGGCCCAGAAGGAGCGGGCAAGCCCGCGCATCGTCAGGTCCAGCCAGCCGAATCCTTCCTTCTTCTGCCGCACGAGCAGGATGACGCCGGTGAGATAGTGCAGGACCTCGTCAAGCCCGGGCATCGCCGAACCAGCGCTGGATGAAGGTCTCGTAGATCACGGTCAGCGTCTCGAGATCGGTGACGGCCACCCGCTCGTCGACCATGTGCATGGTCTGTCCGACGAGACCGAACTCCACGACCGGGCAATAATCCTTGATGAAGCGGGCATCCGAAGTGCCGCCCGTCGTCGAGAGTTTCGGCGCCCGGCCGGTCACGGCCTCGACGGCACCCGACAGCGAGGCGATCAGCCGGTCGTTTCGGGTGAGGAAGACGTGGCTCGGGCGCTCGGCCCAGGCGATGTCGTAGCGGAGCGGCGGGCGGCCCGGCCGCAGCCTTTCGTCGCACGCCGCGGCATCGAGCCGGCGCACGATCTCGGCCATCACGGTCTCGGCCGTCCAGCTGTCGTTGAAGCGGATGTTGAAGCGGGCGACCGCCTGCGCCGGCACGACATTCGTCGCGGGGTTGCCGACGTCGATCGTCGTCACTTCCAGGTTCGACGGCTGGAAGTTCTCCGTGCCGGCGTCGAAGGGCGGATGCATTAGGGCGTCGGTGAGGGCGATCGCGCCGCGCACGGCATTGTCGGCAAGGTGCGGATAGGCGGCATGGCCCTGAACGCCGTGCACCGTGATCGTGCCGGAGACGGAACCGCGCCGGCCGATCTTGATCATGTCGCCGAGCCGGTCCGGGTTCGTCGGCTCGCCGACGAGGCAGGCATCCCAGCGCTCGCCGCGTTCCGCCGCCCATTGCAAGAGCTTGATCGTGCCGTTGACGGCCGGCCCTTCCTCGTCTCCGGTGATGAGGAAGGAGAGCGAACCCTTCGGGGGGCCGTGCTTTTCGATCTGGCGCGCGACGGCGGCGACGAAGCAGGCGATGCCGCCCTTCATGTCCACCGCGCCGCGGCCGAACATCTCGCCGCCGGCAATCTCGGCGCCGAAGGGCGCATGCGTCCAGGCCGCCTCGTTGCCCACGGGCACGACGTCCGTGTGGCCGGCGAACATCAGGTGCGGCCCCTCGCTGCCGATGCGGGCATAGAGGTTCTCGATGTCGGGCATGCCGGGCTCGCGCGCCGTCATGCGTTCCACCGTGAAGCCGAGAGGCTCCAGCATGGCGGCAAGCGCCGCCAGCGCCCCGCCCTCGGCAGGGGTGACGGAGGGGCAGCGGATGAGCGTTGCGAGATTGGCGATCGGATCGGCGGAGGTCATGGGCATGCGGTCACGGCACGAAAGGGAGGAAGGAGAATCGAGATTTAGCCGATCGCCGCTGCGCTGTCACGCGCGGCCGAAGCGCACGCCTCTCAGTCCTTCGGTCGATTGGGCAGGTCGCCATACGCGTTCGGCCCGTTCGTGCCCGGCCAGACCATGAAGGCGAAGAGCGCGAAGAAGGAGATGGCCGGGATGAACAGGCAGATGATCAGCGGCAGCGGCAGGTTCATGTCGTGCAGCCGCTTGACCGTCAGCAGGACGGAGGAGACGGTTGAGACGAGCGCCACGCCGATGAAGACGAAGGACCAGAGGAGGAAGGAGGGATCCTCCTTCGGCACGATGATGATGCGGGCGAGCGCGGCGGAAAGCAGCATGAGCCAGAAGGCCCAGCCGAGCGCGAAGGGCACCCGGCTGACCCGGCCGGACCAGCCGAAGAAGAGCCAGGTGAGGCTCGGCCTCTGCTCTTCCACGACCACCATGGCTCAGTCCCTGAGCAGTTCGTTGATGCCGGTCTTCGAGCGGGTCTGCGCGTCGACACGCTTGACGATGACGGCGCAGTAGAGGCTCGGCGCCGGCAGGCCGTTCGGCATCACCTTGTCCGACGGCATGGAGCCGGCGACGACGACGGAATAGGGCGGCACTTCGCCATAGGTCACTTCGCCCGTCGCGCGGTCGACGATCTTGGTCGACTTGCCGATGAAGACGCCCATGCCGAGCACGGAACCCTCGCGCACGATGCAGCCCTCGACGACTTCCGAACGGGCGCCGATGAAGCAATTGTCCTCGATGATCGTCGGGCCTGCCTGCATCGGCTCCAGAACGCCGCCGATGCCGACGCCGCCGGAAAGGTGCACGTTCTTGCCGATCTGCGCGCAGGAGCCGACCGTCGCCCATGTGTCGACCATCGTGCCCTCGCCGACATAGGCGCCGAGATTGACGAAGGAGGGCATCAGGATGGCGTTCGGCGCGATATAGGCCGAGCGGCGCACCACGCAGTTCGGCACGGCGCGGAAGCCGGCCTTCTCGAATTCGTTGACGCTCCAGCCGTCGAACTTGGAGGGCACCTTGTCCCACCAGGCCGATTCGCCCGGGCCGCCCTTGACGATCTCCATCGGGTTGAGGCGGAAGGAGAGCAGCACGGCCTTCTTGAGCCACTGGTTGACGGTCCAGGTGCCGTCCTCGCCGCGCTGGGCGACGCGCGCCTTGCCGGTGTCGAGCAGGTTGAGCGACGTCTCCACCGCATCGCGCACTTCACCGCGCGTGCCGGTGTTGATGCCGTCGCGTTCCTCGAAGGCGCGCTCGATGGTGGCGGAAAGGGTGGCGAGGTCGGACAGGCTCATCGGAATTCCTTAAACTTCGAGGCTTATTTTCGATTGTCGGGATGCCGGAAGGTTGATTTCATCAAGCTGCAAAATGCTCTAGAGCAAGTGCCGGAAAAGATGAAGCCCCTTTCCGGCAGATACTGTCGCACGGGCGCAATGGTAATCCCGTGGGGCCGGAAAGCAGGCCAGAAAGCAGGAAGGCGACATGGCAAGACTGAAGAAGAAGAATCTGCGCCGCAAGGACGGCGTATGGGATCCGTTGGCCGACAGCGCGCAGGACAAGCACCGCGCCGCCGTCGTGCCGCAGACGCCGCAATCGGCCCATCCCGCCTACCGGCTTGCCTATGTGGACGACGATTTCCTCTGCCGCGAGGAACTGCGCCCCGTGCGTCTTCAGCTGGAACTCCTGAAGGTCGAGATGATGCTTGCCGAGCGCGGCATCAAGTCGACGGTCGTCATGTTCGGCGGCGCCCGCATTCCCGCGCCCGGCCAGGAGGCCTGGGCGGCGCGCAACGAGACGCAGCGCGCCAATCTCGAAGCCGCCTCGGTCTATTACGAGGAAGCGCGCAAGTTTGCGCGTATGTGCTCGGAAAAATCGGCCGAGCTCGACTTCAAGGAATATGTCGTCGTCACCGGCGGCGGGCCGGGCGTCATGGAGGCGGGCAATCGCGGGGCGGCCGATCTCGGCGCGCCGTCGATCGGCCTCAACATCGTGCTGCCGCACGAGCAGGCGCCGAACCCCTATGTCACGCCGGAACTCAGCTTCAACTTCCACTATTTCGCCATCCGCAAGATGCACTTCCTCTTGCGCGCCAAGGCGGTGACAGTGTTTCCGGGCGGCTTCGGCACGCTGGACGAGCTGTTCGAGACGGTGACCTTGATGCAGACGGGGCGCATGGCGCTGGTGCCGCTCATCCTGTTCGGCAAGGAATTCTGGCACAAGATCATCGATTTCGAAGCGCTCGCCGCCTTCGGCACGATCGCGCCGGGCGATGTCGAACTGATGCAGTTCGTCGAGACGGCCGACGAGGCCTGGGACATTATAGTGGACTTCTACGAGAAGCTGGAGGCCGAGCAGGCGGCGGCCGCCGCGCACGGCTGATACGCAAAACGCCCCGGCAAAAGCCGGGGCGTCTCCTGAAGCGCGTGTTACTCGCCGCGCTTGCCCATTTCGTCGGCGGTGATGAAGCCGTCGCCGTTGCGGTCGCGCTGCTTGAACATGGCGGCCGCGGCGGTTTCCATCTCCGCCTTGGTCAGCGTGCCGTTCCTGTCGGCGTCGGCGCGCTCGAACATGCGGCCGCCCATGCGGTCGAACCGGGCTTCGCTCAGCGCCTTGCGTGCGGCTTCCTTCGCTTCGCCATCCGTCGCCTTCACCTCGCGAAACGCCTTGCGGGCGTCGCGGAAGGCTTCGCGCCTGGCGTCGACCTCGGCCTTCGTCACCTCGCCGTTCCCGTCGGCGTCGAAACGCTGGAAGGTTTCGGAGGCGCGCTGCAGCAGCTCGGCCTGCGAGACCTTGCCGTCGCTGTCGGCATCGAGGCGTTTCAGCATGCGCTCTGCGCGCTCCGCGCCGCCCTTGCCGTGATGACCCTTGCCCCAGCCCTTGCCTTTGTGGGGGCGGGCATCCGCCGTGTCGATGGCGCCGTCCTTGTTGCTGTCGCGTCGTTCGAAGATCTTCTCCGCCGAGGCGAGCACCTCGGCCTCGGAAAGCGTGCCGCTCTTGTCGGTGTCGGCGCGATCGAACATGCGGCCGGCACCCGGCAGCATGAAGGGGCCGGCTGCCCGCAGCGCCTCGCGCGCCTTGTCCTTGTCGGCATCGGCCGCGTTGCGCACGGCCTTGCGGGCATCGCGGAACGCCTCGTGGCGGGTCTTGATCTCGTCCTTCGTCACCTGGCCGTCGCCGTCGGCGTCGAAGGTCTTGAAGGCGGCGGAGATATTGGTCTTGAACTCGTCGAGCGAGACCTTGCCGTCCTTGTCCGCGTCGAGGCGCTCGATCATCGCGGCGTGGCGCGGCCCGTGCCGGCCCTCGCCCTTGGCGGCGAAGGCGGGGGCAGCGGCACCCGAAAGAAGAAGGCCGGCGGCGACGGCGCCGAGAAGAAGTTCCTTTTTGGCCATGGTCATTCCTTTCATCCATCATCGTCCCTTGGGAGGGCAGGATAGGGGGAATGCCGGCCGGCACCAGTTACAAATTGGTAATTCAAGCTTTTGACGGAAAAGGGTTTTTTCCGTGTCGGGAATGTGTCGCCTACGCGCCTAGAGCAGCGCGTTGAGGAAGGCCGTCAGGTTCGACGTCGCATAGTCGATATGCCTGTCGTCCTCCGAGCGCTTTTCCCAGGCATCGGCGAATTCGTGGTTCTCGTCGAGCGGGGTGAGGAGCACGGTCTTCATGCCGAGCGTCTTCGGCACGATGAGGTTGCGCGGCAGGTCCTCGAACATCACGGCCCGCGTCGTGTCGACCCGGTGCAGCGCCATGAACTTGTCATAGGTCGCGCCGGCCGGTTTCGGCACATACTCCGCCGCCACGATATCGAAGACGTCGTCGAAATGGTGGAAGATGCCGAGCGCCTTGGCCGCCATCTCGGCATGCTTGACGCTGCCATTGGTGAAGATGAACTTGCGGCCCGGCAGCGCCTGGATCGCCTCGCCGAGCGGCAGGTCGGGCGACAGCACGTCGTAGTCGATCGCATGCGCCTTTTCCAGAAAGTCCGCCGGGTCGATGGCGTGATGGATCATCAGGCCCTTCAGCGTCGTGCCGTGGTCGAAATAATATTGCTTCTGCAGCGCGCGGGCATCCTCGCGCGACAGGCCGAGCAGGGCCGAGACGTAAGCCGTCATGTTCTTGTCGATCTGGGCGAAGAGATCGACATGGTGCGGATAGAGCGTGTTGTCGAGGTCGAAGACCCAGTCACGCACATGGCTGAAATCGGCTTTGTTCGGAAGGTCGGTCATGGGGCGTCTTATGCCATGGGCCCCGTGCGGAGGGAAACGGAATTTTCCATGTGGGACCGGCGCGGGCGATGGATTCGGCCGGGCCGGCATGCTAGCGGCAGGATATGGAAATCTGGGTTCTCATCACAGTCGCGGCGGCCTTCCTCCAGAACGTCCGTTCCGCCATGCAGAAACACCTGAAAGGCAGGATGGGGACGACGGGCGCGACCTTCGTGCGCTTCGGCTTCGGCATGCCCTTCGCGCTCCTCTACATGGGCATCCTTGCCCTCGTCCTGGCAAGGCCGCTGCCGGTGCCGGGCGGGGCCTTCTTCCTCTGGGCCGTCGTCGGGGGCATCTGCCAGATCGCCGCGACCTTCCTGCTGGTCCACCTCTTCTCCTTCCGCAATTTCGCGGTCGGCACGGCCTATTCGCGCACCGAGCCGGCGCAGGCGGCCATCTTCGCGCTGGTCTTCCTCGGCGAGCGCGCCTCGGCCGGCACGCTGGTTGCGATCGCCATTTCCGTCGCCGGTGTGATGATTATCTCGGTGGCCCGCAGCGTGGTCTCGCTGCGCACGCTCGCGACGTCCGTCTTCACGCGCACGGCGGCGATCGGGCTGTTGTCGGGCACCTTCTTCGGCGTTTCCGCCGTCGCCTATCGTTCCGCCTCGCTGGCGCTCGCGCCGACGCTGCCGGCGCCGGACTACATGATGCAGGCGAGCTATACGCTGGTCTTCGTGATCGTGCTGCAGACCCTCTTGATGCTCGGCTGGATCCTGCTTCGCGAGCGGGACGAACTGCCGCGCATCGCGGCCGCATGGCGCCCGGCGCTCCTCGTCGGCTTCGTCGGCGCCACGGCCTCCTTCGGTTGGTTCATGGCGATGACGCTGCAGCAGGCCGCCGTCGTCAAGGCGCTGGCGCAGGTGGAGATGCTGTTCACCTTCGCCTCTACCGTCTTCATCTTCAAGGAGCGCATCAACCGGCTGGAAATCGCCGGCTGCGCGCTCATCGTCGTCGGCGTGCTGGCGCTGCTCGCCTACGGCTGAAGCAGCGCCGGAGCCCGGTCAGGGCACGAGCAGCGTGCCGGCGCCGTGGTCGGTGAAGATTTCGAGCAGCACCGAATGGGCGGTCTTGCCGTTGAGGATGACGACGCCCTGCACGCCGGCCTTGATGGCGTCGATGCAGGTCTCCACCTTCGGGATCATGCCGCCGGAGATCGTGCCGTCCTTGATGAGGGCGCGGGCCTCGGCGACCGAGAGTTCCTTGATGAGCTGGCCGTTCCTGTCGAGCACGCCCGGCACGTCGGTGA
>CAMLOC010000197.1 GCA_946481465.1 uncultured Shinella sp.
GGGGCCGTAGGTGGAGACCTTCGGCCCGTTGGTCATGACGATCAGCGCCTTGCCCTTGCCGGCGACTGCGGCCCGCGCGGCCGCAAGCTTTGCGTCCAGCTCGCCGGCGATCGCCTTTGCCTCTTGCGCCTTGCCGAACAGGTCGCCATAGGCCGCAAGGCGCTGCTTGGCCTCACCGAAGAGGTTGTCTCCGTCGATCGTCATGTCGATGGTCGGCGCCACCTTGGCCGTGACCTCCGCCTTGGCGGCGGACCGGCTGCCGACGATGATCAGATCGGGGCCGAGCGCGCTCAGCGCCTCGAGGTCGGGCTCGAACAGCGTGCCGACTGCCGTGGCGCCGGCCTTGATCGGCTCCAGCGCGGGAACGTAGAGCTTGTCCGGCACGCCCGCCGGGCGGATGCCGAGGCGGTCGAGCGTGTCGAGCGCGGCCATGTCGTAGACGGCGATGGTCTTCGGCATGCCGTCCACTGCGACCGTTCCCCGCGCCGTCGTCACGTCCATGGCGCCGGCGGGCAGGATGGAAAGGGCAAGGACGGCGAAGGCCGCGAGCGGACGGAACTGTTTCATGGTCTACCTGTCATGCTGGATGGATGCGAACGCTCAGCCGGCCTTGTCCTGCCACTGCCAGTCGAGCGGCTGAAGTTCCTCGCGGAAGGCGAAGCGCAGGAGATGCGATTCGATCACCGACTGGGTCTGGGCAAGGTCCTCGCCGTTTTCGGCCCGGGCGGTGATGCGCAGGCCGTCGTCGTCGGCATCGAGGATGCCGAGCCCGCAGGCGAACTGACATTCGCCGTGATTTTCCGAAACGGTGACCGCGATCTTGTGCGCGAAATGCTTGCAGAGCTGCGCCAGGTATTTCCGGCCGTGGGCGGTCTCCAGATAGGCGACGGATTCGAGCATGGCCTTTCCTTTCATTCTTCTTTGGCGGCCTGCTGCGGCGCCAAAAACATAACGTTCTTACTCAAGTTTTCCCGGCAAGGGAAGCCGCCCGTCAGGGGCGGTCCCCGCCGAAAAGCGCGATCAACCCGTCGGCAAGGACGCCCTGCCAGACGAGATAGTCGTGGCCGCCGGCATAGTCGCGATAGGTGACGGGAATGCCTTTGGCCTGCAGCACGTTGCGCAGATGCCGGCTGGTCTCGAGAATGCCGGCGGTGCCCTGCGCGCCCGTTTCGAAAAGGCCCGCCGAGAGGAAGAAGCGCAGCGGCAGCGCCGGCCCTGCGGCAATCAGCCCCGCCACATGCTCCTGCCGGTCCTGCGGCGTGCCCGGCGGGCTCCACCAGAAGGAACCGGACATGGAGAGCACGTTGCCGAAGACCTCCGGATGCCGCATGGCGACCGTCGCCGCGGCCAGCCCGCCATAGCTGGAACCGGCCAGCACCGTGCGCGCGGCCGGGATCGCCAGCCCCGTTTCCCTTGCGACAAACGGATAGAGTTCCGTCGCCATGAAATCCGCGAAGGCCGGATTGGCCGGCAGTTCGCGCGCCCGCGCCGCCCGGTCGGGATTGGCGATGAAGACCGCGACCACCGGCGGCACCGCACCGGCGGCGACCATGTTGTCGAGGATGCGCGGCACCGGCACCCGGCCGAGATACTGGTCGGCGTCGAAGACGAAGAGCAGGACCGTATCCTTGCGCGCGGGATCGAAGCCGGGCGGGTAGTAGAGCGTGATGTCGCGGCGGTTGCCGAGCAGGCGGCTTTCGATCGACAGCGTGCTCAGCCTGCCTTGAGGAGTGCCCTTCTCCGCCAGGAACGGCTGCGACGGAGCGCCGGCCAGTTCCAGCACGGACTCCTGGTTGTAGGCATCCACCGCCTCCGCCGGCCAGCGATGCGGGTTGAGCGGATCGGCCTTGGCCGTCGAGAGGATGGCGACACGCCGGTCGCGCGCGGTGCCGGGCACGTCGGGCACGTCGAAGGCGAGTTGATAGGACAGCCGCGTGCCCTCCGGCACCGTGAAGCTCCGGAACCAGATGTCCGAGCCGCCGAGGCGCTGCAATGCTTCGTGGTCGCCGCTCGGTGCGCCGAACAGGCGGATGTTGCGTTTCGCGCCGCGCCCCAGGAAGGTGACGATCCTGTGCCCCTCCGGCCCGTCCTCGACGAGCGGCGTGCCGCGCTCCGCGACCCTCGCCCAGAAGGCCTCTGTCGTTCCGCCCGCGGCAATCGCGGCGGCGACCTCGGCGATGGCGGGGCTCAGATAGACGGGTTCCGGCGGCATCTGGTCGGCAAGGCCGACCTTGCGCTCGATGGCGAGCACATAGGCGCCCGCACGCCCGGCCGTGACGACCAGCCGCGCGCCGGGGTCTTCGGCGACGAACTGGAACTCCACCGTTCCGCCCGCCCCTTCGGCGAGCCGGCGCAGGTGCCCTCCCTCGCCGTCGACAAGGTCGAGATTGAAGGTGCCGGTCTCGACGCGAAGGACGCCCTTGAGATAATCGCCCGTCGCCGCCTGGGGGTCAAAGACCTCCCTGGCCCCGGCCGTTGCCGCCCCCCCGGTCACGGTCTTGCCGGCGGCGAGCGGCACGGCCTGCGTCGTCTGCGCCGCCGATGCCGGTGCCACCGCGAGGATCAGGGCCAGAACGCCCGATCCGATCGTCCTCAGCATCACCATTCCTTCTTCAGCGTCGCCACGATGCTGCGGCCTTCACCGTAGAAGCAGGCATAGGCGCTGGCGCAGGAGGCGACATAGCGCTCGTCGCCGATGTTCTTGACGTTGACCTGCAGGGAGAGCCCCTTCAGGTCGGGGTTCTTCGCGCCGAAATCGTAGGAGGCCATGGCGTCGAACAGCGTGACGGCGCCGACCTTGAACGAATTGCCGCCGTCGCCCCAGCTCGTGCCGATATAGCGCAGGCCGCCGCCGACGGTCAGGCCCTCCAGCGCGCCTTCATCGGCCGTATAGGTCGCCCAGAGCGAGGCCTGGTGCTGCGGAATGCGGGCCGGCGTCCGGCCGACTTCGCCGGTATTGACGGATTCCTTGACGATCGAGTCGATATAGCTGTAGCCGGCGATCAGCGAGAGGCTGTCCGTCACCTCCGCCCGCGCGGAAAGCTCGATGCCGCGGTTGTGGATCTTGCCGACCTGCGAATAGACCATCTGGCCAAGGGTCGGATCCCAGGCGCCGGCGACCACGTCCTTCTGCCTCAGGTCGTAATAGGCGGCCGTCAGCAGCAGCCCGGAGCCTTCCGGCGCATATTTGACGCCGACCTCGAACTGCCCCGCCGTGGTGGGCGAGAAGGCCGAGCTGCCCGCCGGCGGCATGTAGAGCGCGGGCTCGAAGGAGGTCGCATAGCTGATATAAGGCGAGAGGCCGTTGTCGAAGGCGTAGAGCGCGCCGGCCCGCCAGGTGAAGGCGCCGTCCTCGTAAGACTGGTCGCTTGTGCCCAGCCGGTCGTCGATCTCGGTCTTGGCCCGGTCGTAGCGAATGCCGGCGAGAAGGTTCAAGCCGCCGATCTCCACCTGGTCCTGCAAATAGACGCCCACCTGACGCGCCGTCAGGTCCTGCGACTCGGAGGTCGCAAGCGTCAGCGAGGAGAAGTCGAAATCGCCGTAGCGCGGATCGGCAAGGTCGATGCTCGGCCCGGAGGCGCGGCCCCATACGTAGTCACGCGTGCGATACCGGTAGTCCACGCCGCCGAGCAGCGTGTGCTCGGCCGCGCCCGTCGAGAAGGTCGCCTCGACCTGGTTGTCGATGGTGAACTGGTTCCAGGTGTCCGTGCCGCCGCTCGCCGAACGGCTGACGATCGTGTTGTTGCCGGTCACCGGATCGGGGCTGGCGCTGCCATAGACCAGCGTATGGTGCAGCCAGTCGACATGGTGGTAACGCGCATTTTGGCGGAAGGTCAGGTTGTCATTGAACTCGTGCTTGAACTCGTAGCCGATCCAGGCCTGCTTGCGCTCCGAGCGTTCGAAATCCGGATCGGACACGAAGAAATCGCGCGGCACGTAGCCGTAGCCGGGGATCGGCGTGACGGTGCCGGCCGCGTCGAGGAAGTTGCGGTAGCCGGCATCCGGTTCGTTCTGGTAGCCGCCGAGGATGGTCAGCGACGTGCCCTCGTCCGGCGACCAGGTGAAGGACGGCGCGATGGCGAAGGAACGGTTCTTCGCGTGGTCCTCCTGCAGGTCGCGCCCGAAACCCCTGGCGGCGATGCGGTAGCCGAAGGCGTCGTCGAACGTGTCGGAAATGTCGAAGCCGGCGGAAAGATACTTGTCCGTGCCGACCGAAAGCTCCACCGCGCGCAGCGGCGCGTCGGTCGGCTTCTTGCTGACCATGTTGACGATGCCGCCCGGATTGGCCTGGCCGTAGAGAACGGAGGCCGGGCCAGAAATCAGCTCCACGCGCTCCAGGAGATAGGGATCGATCTTCGCATAGGAGAGGTCGCCGCCGAGGAACAGGCCGTCGAGATATTTCGGCACATAGTAGAAGCCGCGCACGAAAAGCTCGTCGCGCAGGTTGGAAGCGCCGCGGTATTCGGTGAAGACGCCCGGCGTATAGCGCAGCGCCTCGGCGACGGACTGGGCGCTCTGGTCCTCGATCTGCTGCCCGGAAACCACGCTGACGGTCTGCGGCGTTTTGGAAATGGGCGTATCCGTCTTGGTGCCGGCAAGGCTCTTCTTCGCAACGTAGCCGTCAACCGGCCCGTCGCCCCGCTCGCCGGCGCCGCCCTCCACGACGATAGCCTCCAGCACGGTGCCGCCCTGGCCTGTTGCCTGGCCGGCCCCCTGTTCCTGCGCGACGGCTGCGTCCAGCGCAAGGACGCTGGCCGCGGCAAGCAGCATGATACGACGTTGTCCGATCGACGGCGAAAGATTGCCCCACATTTCCTGAACCCACATACGACAAGGCCGGCGCGGCGGCCGGCGATTAAACTTGATTAACCTAGTCAACTATGCCAGTAGCTTGGATCGGCTGTCGACCGCAAAGACTTTCGCAAAGACCGCAGAAAACTTCGCGGAAGCGGCAGCCGGGGTCAGTTCGCGCGGAAAAGGCGATGCAAGAGGGCGGCGTCTTGAACATCAGGATCAAACCGGAAGTTCCCCAGCACCTGTTCGTGGGCGCCATGGACGGCCCGCCGAGCTGCACGCCGGACGACAATCTCTACGATGTCTGGCCGAAATTCCTCATCATGGTCCTGTTGCAGGGCCAGCAGCATTTCGTGATGGACGGAGAGCATTTCCGCATCGACGCCGGCGCGGCGGAAAGCCCGGAGCCGACCGTCTTCATGCTGAATGTCGGGCGGGACTGCAAGCTGCAATTCGTCAACGAGAGCACGACGCCGCTGCGCAAGGTGATGATCTCCGCGCCGCTGCCCTGGATCGACCGGCTGATACGCTCGCAGCCGACGAGCATGCCGAAGCTGCGCGCCTTCTTCGGCCGGCATCTCGCCGAATTCAGCTTCGCGCCGAACCGCCACCTCATCCAGATCGCCGAGCACATCCTCAAGCCGCCGGGCACGATGGCGGGGGAACTGCTGACGCTCTACCGCAATTCGCACGCCTTCGACATCATGTGCCAGGCCTGCTCCGTCCTGGTCGAAGCGGACGCGGCCGCGCCGCACCAGCCGACGGCGCTGAGCCGGCGGCAGAGCGAGAAGGTGCGCGACTATATCCTCGCTCATGTCTGCGAGGACCTGACGCTCGACCGCATCGCACGCGAGGTCGGCATCAGCACCTCCTCCATCCAGCGCCATTTCAAGGAACATTTCGGCACGACCGTGTCGGACTTCATCCGCCAGGAACGGCTGGAGACGGCGCGCGCCGCGCTGGAGCGCGACGGCATCCCGATTGCGCAGGCCGCCTATCTCGCCGGCTATCGCAACCCGTCGAGCTTCACCACGGCCTTCAAGAAGGCCTATGGCGTAACGCCCAAGCACCGGCGGGCGTAACGGCGAAATAACCGTCAATTCAGGCGCTGCTCCGTCTGCGCGTCGAAGACATGGACGGCGGCGGGCGCGACGGTGAGCGTGATCTCCTCACCGGCCGCGATGCGGGCGGTCGCCGGCAGGGCTGCGACGAGGCGCTGGCTGCCCATCGCCGCCGTGACGACCAGTTCCGGCCCGGTCAGTTCCGCGACCTCGCAGCGCGCCGAAAGCCGCACGCCCTCGCCCGACCGTTCCACCGCCTCCGGCCGGATGCCGAGGACGAGCCTGCGCCCCGCCTCCAGGCCGTCGAGGCCCGGCACGGGCACAACGATATCCGTGCCGTCGATCCGCGCGCCGCCCGCGCCGGCCATCGCCGCCAGAAGGTTCATCGGCGGCGCGCCGACGAAGGTCGCGACATAGAGCGTCGCCGGCCTGTTGTAGATCGCCTCCGGCGTATCGAGCTGTTCGATCCGCCCGCCGCGCATGACGGCGATGCGGGTGGCGAGCGTCATCGCCTCGATCTGATCGTGCGTGACATAGACGACGGTCGTCCGCGTCATCTGGTGCAGGCGCTTCAGTTCGGTGCGCATCTCCATGCGCAGCTTCGCATCGAGGTTGGACAGCGGTTCGTCGAACAGGAAGATCTTCGGGTTGCGCACCAGCGCACGGCCGATCGCGACGCGCTGGCGCTGGCCGCCGGAAAGCTGGCCCGGCTTGCGCTCCAGGAGGCTTTCGATCTGCAACAGCTTCGCCGTCTCGCGCACGGCCCGGTCGCGCTCGGCCTTGTCAACCTTGCGCATTTCGAGGCCGAAGCCGATGTTCCGGTGCACGGTGAGATTGGGATAGAGCGCGTAGGACTGGAACACCATGGCAATGTCGCGGTCCTTCGGATGCACGCCGACAATGGAGCGATCGTCGATGCGGATATCGCCGCTCGACGGCTCGGCGAGGCCGGCGATGATGTTGAGCAGCGTGGACTTGCCGCAGCCGGAGGCGCCGAGCAGCACGAGGAATTCGCCGCTTTCAAGCGCGAT
>CAMLOC010000198.1 GCA_946481465.1 uncultured Shinella sp.
GGCGAGGTAGTCGTTGCCGTCCACCCGCAGCGCCGGTATGCCGAAGCCGAGGCCGCGCGCGGCAAAGGTGCCGGAGCCGCCGCGCGCGATGCCCTGGAAGGTCGAGATCGCCCACTGGTTGTTGACGATGTTGAGGATGACCGGGGCCTTGTAGGTGGAGGCGAAGACGAGGGCGGAGTGGAAATCGGATTCGGCCGTCGAGCCGTCGCCGATCCAGGCGGCCGCGATCTTCGTGTCCTTCTTGATCGCCGAGGCCATGGCCCAGCCGACGGCCTGCACATATTGCGTGGCGAGGTTGCCGGAAATGGTGAAGAAGCCGTGCGCCTTGGAGGAATACATGATCGGCAATTGCCGGCCGCGCAGCGGGTCCGCCTCGTTCGAATAGATCTGGTTCATCATCTCGACCATCGGATAGTCGTCGGCGATGAGGAGGCCCGCCTGCCGGTAGGTCGGAAAATTCATGTCGCCCTTGTCGAGCGCCTTGCGGAAGGCCGAGGAGACCGCCTCCTCGCCGAGATGCTGCATGTAGAACGAAGTCTTGCCCTGCCGCTGCGCCATCAGCATGCGGGCGTCGAAGGCGCGCAGCTTCATCATGTTGCGCAGGCCCGTCAGCAATTCCTCGTCGGAAAGCAGCCCGGCCCAGGGGCCGACCGCCTCGCCGTCGCGGTTGAGCACGCGGATGATCGAATAGGCGAGATCGCGGATATCCTCCGGCGCCGCATCCACCGGCGGGCGCGGCACCGCGCCGGCCTTGGCGATCCTGACGTTGGAAAAATCCGGTTCGCCGCCCGGCCGGACCGCCGGCTCGGGGACGTGCAGGCTCAGATGCGGAACCTCGGTCATGCCCTGTCATACCTCCCTGTCGGCCACGTCCGTCGCTCTCCCCGCGAGGGGCACGGCCCGAACACTATAGATTGCGCGCGATGACGATGCGCTGGACGTCGCTCGTTCCCTCGTAGATCTGGCAGATGCGCACGTCGCGATAGATGCGCTCGACGGGATAATCCGCCATGTAGCCGTAGCCGCCATGGATCTGGATCGCATCGGAGCAGACCTTCTCCGCCATTTCCGACGCGAACAGCTTTGCCATCGAGGCCTCGGTGAGGCAGGGCATCCCCTCCTCCTTCAACTGGGCGGCATGCAGCACCATCTGGCGTGCCACCTCGATCCGCGTCGCCATGTCGGCAAGGCGGAAGGCGACGGCCTGATGGTCGATGATCGGCGAGCCGAAGGCGGTGCGCTCGCGGGCATAGTCGCGCGCCGCCTCGAAGGCCGCGCGCGCCATGCCGACGGACTGCGAAGCGATGCCGATGCGCCCGCCCTCAAGGTTCGACAGCGCGATCCGGTAGCCCTCCCCTTCCGCGCCCAGCCTGTTTTCCACGGGAATGCGCATGTCGTTGAAGGCGATCTGGCAGGTGTCGGAGGAATGCAGGCCCAGCTTCTCTTCCACGCGCACGACCTCGTAGCCGGGCGTATCGGTCGGCACGAGGAAGGCGGAAATGCCTTTCTTGCCGGCGTCGGGATCGGTGACGGCGAAGACGATGATGAGATTGCCGTTCCTGCCCGAGGTGATGAACTGTTTCGCGCCGTCGATGACATAATGATCGCCGTCGCGGCGGGCGCGGGTTTTCAGGTTCGAGGCGTCGGAGCCGGCCTGCGGCTCGGTCAGGGCAAAGCCGCCGATCCATTCGCCGGAGGCAAGCTTCGGCAGGAAGCGCTCCTTCTGCGCCTCCGTGCCGTAGTTCAGGATCGGCACGCAGCCGACGGAGCTGTGTACGCTCATGATGGTCGAGCAGGGGCCGTCGCCGGCGGCGATTTCCTCCAGCGCCACGGCATAGGCGACCGCGCCCGTCTCCGACCCGCCATAGGCTTCCGGCACCAGCATGCCGAGGAAGCCGAGTTCGCCCATCTCCTTCAGTTCTTCGCGGGGAAAGCGACTCTCCCTGTCGCGCTCCGCCGCGCCGGGGGCCAGCCGCTCGCGGGCAAAATTGCGCGCCATGTCGCGGATCTGGCTCTGCTGTTCCGTCAGGATCATGTCCGGCCTCCGTTCAGTGCCGTTCGATGGCGACTGCCGTCGCCTCGCCGCCGCCGATGCAGAGCGTCGCCATGCCGCGCTTCAGGTCGTAGCGGGCAAGCGCGGCAAGCAGCGTGACGAGCACGCGCGCACCGGAGGCGCCGATGGGGTGGCCGAGCGCGCAGGCGCCGCCGTGCACGTTCACCTTGTCGTGCGGCAGGTCGAGGTCGCGCATCGCCGCCATGGCGACGACGGCGAAGGCTTCGTTGACCTCGAAGAGGTCGACATCGGCAAGGTTCCAGCCGGTGCGTTCGGCAAGTTTCCGGAGCGCGCCGATCGGCGCGGTGGCGAAGAGATTGGGCGCCTGCGCATGCGTCGCATGGCCGGTGATGGTGGCGAGCGGCGTGAGGCCGCTCCGTTCCGCCTGCGAGCGGCGCATCAGCACCAGCGCCGCCGCGCCGTCGGAGATGGAGGAGGCGTTCGCCGCCGTCACCGTGCCGCCTTCGCGGAAGGCCGGCTTCAGCGTCGGTATCTTCTCCAGCCTCGCCTTGCCGGGCTGCTCGTCGCGGCCGACCACGGTTTTCGCGCGGCCCACCGTGACGGGGACGATCTCGCCATCGAAAGCGCCGCTCTCGATGGCGTCGCGGGCGCGGGTGAGCGAGGTCACGGCGTAGTCGTCCTGCGCGGGGCGGGTGAACTGGTAGGCCTCGGCGCAATCCTCGGCGAAGGTGCCCATCAGGCGGCCCTTGTCATAGGCGTCCTCCAGCCCGTCGAGGAACATGTGGTCGATGACGCGGCCATGGCCGAGCCGGTAGCCGCCGCGCGCCCGGTCGAGCAGGTAGGGCGCGTTCGTCATGCTCTCCATGCCGCCGGCAACCGCAATCGAGGCACTGCCGGCGGCGATGAGATCATGCGCCAGCATGACGGCCTTCATGCCCGAGCCGCACATCTTGTTGACGGTGGTGGCCCCGGCGGCAAAGGGCAGGCCCGCGCCAATGGCGGCCTGCCGGGCCGGCGCCTGGCCCTGGCCGGCCGGCAGCACGCAGCCGAACACCGTCTCCTCGACGCTATCGGGGCTGACGCCGCTGCGCTCCAGCGCGGCGCGGATCGCGGCCGCGCCGAGTTCCGGCGCGGTGGCGTCCTTGAGGTCGCCCTGGAAGCCGCCCATCGGGGTGCGGGCCGAACCGACGATGACGATGGGGTCCTGCAGCATCATGAAACCTCCCGGGACCGGCCTCAGCGCGGCGCCATGCGCAGCGCGCCGTCGAGGCGGATGACCTCGCCATTCAGCATGACGTTCTCGATTATGTGGCGCACCAGCGCGGCAAATTCCACCGGCTTGCCGAGGCGCGGCGGAAAGGGCACGCTCCGCCCGAGCGAATCCTGCACCTCCTGCGGCATGCCCGCCATCATCGGCGTTTCGAAAATGCCCGGCGCTATGGAGACGACGCGGATGCCGGAGCGGGCGAGTTCCCGGGCGATCGGCAGCGTCATGGCGGCGACCCCGCCCTTGGAGGCCGCATAGGCCGCCTGGCCGACCTGCCCGTCGAAGGCGGCGACCGAGGCGGTGTTGACGATGACGCCGCGCTCGCCGTCCGCCCCCGGCTCCTCTTTCGCGATGGCTGCCGCTGCCAGCCGGATCATGTTGAAGGTGCCGATGAGATTGATGCTGACGGTGCGGGCAAAACTGTCGAGCCGGTGCGGCCCGTCGCGGCCGATCACCTTCTCGCCGGGCGCGACGCCGGCGCAGTTCACCAGCCCGGCAAGATGGCCGAAGCGTTCCAGCGCCAGATCGACGGCGGCCTCGCCGTCCTTCTCCTGCGTCACATCGGTCTTGATGAAGGCCGCGTTCGCGCCAAGCTCGGCGGCGATGCCGGCCCCGGCATCGGCATTGACGTCGGCGATGACGACATTCGCCCCCTCGCCCGCCAGCATGCGCGCCACGGCGGCGCCGAGGCCCGAACCGCCGCCGGTGACGACGAAGGTCTTGTCGCGGATCAACATGCGGCTCTCCTCCAGCGCATTCGATTTCGACAGGGCCGGTCCCGAACATCCGGCGGCCCGTCCGGCTTGCGTCACTCTAGGCCGGTGCGATATTGCATGCGATGACCGAAGCGCCGCGAATTTTCGGCCAGTTTTACCACATTTCGCAGGGCATGACGATGACGGAAACCGGACGGCGCATGATATCGCCTTTCTTCGTGGAAGAGGCGCTCGATTGCCTGAGACGGCAGGGAAAATCGCCGGAAAAGGTGCTGGCCGCCATCGGCCTGCCCGCCCGGATCGAAGGACCGATCTCCGCCGAGGGCTACGGCGCCCTGTGGCTGGCGATCGCCGCCGAGATGGACGACGAGTTCTTCGGCATGGGCGGCCGGCCGATGCGGTGCGGCAGCTTCACGCTGCTGTGCCATTGCGTCCTGCATGCCAAAACCCTCGATCAGGCGCTGCGGCGTGCGCTGCGATTCCTCAACGTGGTGCTGGAGGACCCGGCGGGGCATGTCGAGATCGCCGACGGGCTGGCGCAGGTCGTGCTGACGGACCGGGCGGACGGGCGCTCGGCCTTCGCCTACCGCGCCTACTGGATCCTGCTGCACGGCATTGCCTGCTGGCTCGTCGGGCGCCGCATTCCCCTGCGGATGGTCGATTTCCGCTGTGCCGAGCCCGATCACGGCGCGGATTACCGGCTCTTCTTCGGCGCGCCGGTGCGCTTTTCGCAAGCCGTCTCCCGGCTCGCCTTCGATGCATCCGTGCTGAAGCTGCCGATTGCGCGCAGCGAGCAGGCGCTGAAGCAGTTCCTGCGCAATGCGCCGGCCAATATCCTCGTGCGATACCGCTACGATGCCGGCCTTGCCGCGGCCATCCGCAAGCGGCTGCGGCAGGTGCCGCCCGCCTCGTGGGGCGCGTTCGACGCCCTGGCGGCGCAGATGCGCATGTCGCCCTCGACCCTGCGGCACCGCCTGCAGGCGGAGGGCCGGACCTATGCGACGATCCGCGACGAGATCCGGCGCGACCTCGCCGTCGAATTGCTGCAGACGACGACGCTCGGGGTCGGGGAGATCGCCGCCCGGCTCGGCTTTTCCGAACCCAGCGCCTTCCACCGCGCCTTCCGCAAGTGGACGGCCAAGAGCCCGGCCGGCTTTCGCCGGGAAACGGCACGGCCCTCCCGCTGAAGACCTCAGCGGCTGCTGTCGCGCACGATCAGCCGCGGTTCGATGGTGACGTCGCAGACATCCGGCCGGCCGTCGACAAGATCGAGGACGAGGCGGCCGGTGCGCTCGCCGATCAGCCGCGCCCCGGCATCGACCGTCGTCAGCGCCGGCACGCAGATGCCGCCGATCTCGTAATCGCCGAAGCCGCCGATGGCGATGCGCTCCGGCACCGCCACGCCGCGGCGCTGGCATTCCGTCAGCGCGCCGAAGGCCGACAGGTCCGACACGCAGATCACCGCCTCCGTATCGGGGAATTCCGACAGGAGCCGCGCCATGGCATCGGCCCCTTCCCGCATCGAGATCGGCGGCGGGCCGGCATCGATCAGGCGCGAGGCGTCGAGGCCGTGGCCGGCGAGCGCGGCGATGAAGCCGAGGCGGCGGTCGCTGCCGCGGGTGTCGCGGCTGGCATCGCCGCCGATGAAGGCGATGCGGCGATAGCCCGCCGCGACGAAGTGATCGACCATGCCGCGCACGGCGGCCG
Source organism: uncultured Shinella sp. (assembly GCA_946481465.1). The sequence goes on from CAMLOC010000198.1 coordinate 5,705, forward strand.
CATTGGAGAAGCCGACGAAATGGCCGATCGGCGCGGCCGGCACGTCCCAGGTCTCCACGACCGGCACATTGGCGTTCTCCAGCAGCTTGCGGGCACGCGGCGTATGGTTCCCGCCGGTCACGACGATGGCCTGCGGCTTGCGGCGCAAAAGCTGCTCGACCAGCCGCTCCTCCTCCACGAGGTCGTAATTCGTATAACCGAGCAGGATCTGGTAGCCGCGGGCGCCCAGCGTCTCGGAAAGGCCGCCGACCGTCTCGGCGAAATTGGCGTTGTTGATCGAGGGAATGGTGACGGCGATGAAGTCCGTCTTCTGCGAGCGCAGGTTCGAGGCGGTGGAATCGAAGACATAGCCGAGGTCCTCCGCCGCCTTGAGGATCGCGTCGCGCGTATCCTTGTTGATCAGGCTGCCGGGCTTGAACGCGCGCGAAACCGTCATCGGGGAGACACCCGTCCTGCGGGCGATGTCCGCCATCGTCGGTGTCTTGTCGCTGCGCATTGGGCGTCCCGTTGCCATTGCCTATCGCGCCGTCCGGGTCGCGCCGCGGATGGCGAGCGACACCGCATAGAGCGAGGTGGTGGCCGTGATGAAGAGGCGGTGGCCGTGCCGGCCGCCGAAGCAGATGTTGGACACGGTCTCCGGCACGAGGATCCTGCCGAGCCGGCGGCCGTCGGGCGCAAGGCAATGCACGCCGTCGCCGGCCGACGACCAGAGATTGCCGGCCGCATCGACGCGCATGCCGTCCGCGCAGCCGGGCGCGATGACATGGAAGACGTCGCCGCCGGAAAGCGACCAGTCCGCGCCGACGTCGAAGGCGCGGATATGGCGCGGATCGTCGGAGAACATGCGGCCCGTATCGGCGACATAGAGCCGCCGCTCGTCCGGGCTGAAGGCAAGGCCGTTCGGGCAGTTGAAATCCGTGAGCACCGCCCGCACCGCGCCCGAGAGCGGATCGACCCGGTAGACATTGCAGGGCAATTCCTGTTCGGCGCGCATGCCCTCGTAGTCCGAGCCGATGCCGTAATGCGGATCGGTGAACCAGACGGCGCCGTCCGAGGCGACGACGACGTCGTTCGGCGAGTTCAGCCGCCTGCCCTCGTAGCGGTCGGCGATGACGGTGATCGCCCCGTCATATTCGGTGCGGGTGACGCGGCGCGTGCCGTGCTCG
>CAMLOC010000199.1 GCA_946481465.1 uncultured Shinella sp.
CTCACGCAAAGGAACCGCCGCCGCTCCTCCGCCTCGCTCTCCTATCTTTCGCCGATCAAGGAGCGGAAGAACCTTGCCATCCGCACCGGTGCCCGCGTCGCCCGCATCGTGCTGGAAGGTGTTCGCGCGGTCGGTGTCGAAGTCGTCACGAGTAAAGGCATAGAGACGATCCGGGCGGAGCGCGAGGTGCTCGTCTCCTCCGGCGCCATCGGCTCGCCGAAGCTGCTCCAGCAATCCGGCATCGGCCCGGCCGACCACCTGAAATCCGTCGGCGTTGCGGTGAAGCACGACCTGCCGGGCGTCGGCGGAAACATGCAGGACCATCTCGACCTCTTCGTCATATGCGAATGCACCGGCGACCACACCTATGACGGCGTGGCGAAACTGCACCGCACGCTCTGGGCCGGCCTGCAATATGTGCTCTTCCGCTCCGGCCCCGTCGCCTCCTCGCTCTTCGAGACCGGCGGCTTCTGGTATGCGGACCCGGATGCCCGCTCGCCGGACATCCAGTTCCACCTCGGCCTCGGCTCCGGCATCGAGGCGGGCGTCGAACGGCTGAAGAATGCCGGCGTGACGCTGAATTCGGCCTATCTGCACCCGCGCTCGAAGGGCACGGTGCGGCTTTCCTCCGCCGATCCTTCCGCCGCGCCTTTGATCGACCCGAACTACTGGGAGGACCCGCACGACCGGAAGATGTCGATCGAGGGGCTGAAGATCGCTCGCGAGATCATGCAGCAGGCCGCGCTGAAGCCCTATGTCATGGCCGAGCGCCTGCCGGGGCCGAAGGTCATGACCGACGAGGACCTCTTCGACTACGGCTGCGCCAATGCCAAGACGGACCACCATCCGGTCGGCACCTGCAAGATGGGCACGGGAGCGGACGCCGTCGTCGGGCTCGATTTGAAGGTGCATGGGCTTGAAGGTCTGCGCGTCTGCGACAGTTCCGTCATGCCGCGCGTTCCTTCGTGCAACACCAATGCGCCGACAATCATGGTGGGCGAGAAGGGCGCCGACATCATTCGCGGCCTGCCGGCGCTGCCGGCCGAGGTCTTCCAGCATGAGCGCAACGATGCGCGTCCGCGCGCCCGCAACCACATCCGATAGGGGGAAGCCATGATCCGCCACTGCGTCTTCATCCACTTCAAGCCGACCATTTCCGCCGCCTACAGGGCCGAACTCTTCAACGAGATCGACGCCCTGAAGGATCGCCTGCCGGGCATGCTCGCCGTCCATATCGGCGTGAATGTCAGCCCGGAGGCGGGCATGGACAAGGGCTTCAGCGACGGTTTCATCGTCGATTTCGCCGACAGCTTTTCCCGCGACGCCTATCTGGAGGACAAGGAGCACAAGGAGACCGGCGCCCGGCTCGTCGCGGCGGCGGAAGGCGGCGTCAAGGGCATCCTCGTCTACGACCTGGAGACCGGGGACCGCTAAATCCGCCCCGCCCGGCGCGACAGCACCCGTTCGATAGCCGAAAAGCCGTCATAGATCAGCACCGCCAGCACGGCGACGACAAGGCCGCCCTGCAACACGAAGGCAAGGTTGTTCGATTGCAGGCCGGCAATGATCACCTCGCCGAGCGTCTTGGCCGCAACCGTCGAGCCGATGGTGGCGGTCGCGAGGCTGATGGTCACCGAAAGGCGGATGCCGGCGAGAATGACCGGCAATGCCAGCGGCAATTCCACGCGGGTGAGCCGCTGCCAGGCGGTCATGCCCGTGCCGCGCGCGGCCTCCGTGACGGCGGGCGGCAGGGTGGCAAGACCCGCCATGGCATTTTCGAAGATCGGCAGCAGGCCGTAGAGGAAGAGCGCGATCAGCGTCGGCTTCTCGCCGAAGCCGACGGCGGGCACCGCGAGCGCCAGCACCGCGACCGGCGGAAAGGTCTGGCCGATATTCACGAGACTGCGCGACAGCGGCAGGAATTCCGCACCGATCGACCTTGTGACGAGGATGGCAAGCCCGACGGCGACGACGGTGGCGGCGAGCGTCGCGGCGAAGACCGTGGCAAGGTGCGAGAGCGTCAGCGACAGCAGGCTGCCCTGGTTGTAGACGGCCGGCGCATTGGCCTGCACCAGCGGTTTCAACAGGGGCTCGAAGAGCGCCGGCTGGACGAGGAAGGCGATGAGGACGAGGAGCGCCGCCAGCCGCAGGAGATTGGGCAGGAGCCGCGTCATTGCGGCCTCGCGGCGCGCCGGACAAGGCCGGCAAGCGTGACGCGGCCGAGCTTTGCGCCGTCCGCGCCGACGACCGGCAGGGCCTCACGGCCGGACCAGAGCAGGGCGGACAGCGCCTCGCGCTGGCTGGACGCCGCGGCGATCGGCTCACCCTCCGCCTCGCCGGCTTCCGCCGCCTCCGCCACCGCGCCGATCGACAGGAGCCGGAAGGGCCGCTCGCCGGCGCCGATCAGCGTCTCGACGAAATCCGTCGCCGGGTTCACCAGCATCTCCTCCGGCGCCGCATATTGCACGATCCTTCCCTTGTCCATGACGGCGATGCGATCGGCGAGGTGGAAGGCCTCCTCCATGTCGTGGGTGACGAGCACGACGGTCGTGCCGAAATGCTTCTGGATCGCCAGAAGGTCGTCCTGCGCCTTGGCGCGGATGACCGGGTCGAGCGCACCGAAGGGTTCGTCCATCAGGAGGATGTTCGGCTCGGCGGCGAGCGCCCGGGCAACGCCGACACGCTGCTGCTGGCCGCCCGACAGTTCATGCGGATAACGCGGACCGAAGGCGGCGGGATCGAGCTGGAACAGCGCCAGCAGTTCCTCCACCTTGGCCGCGATGCGCGATTTCTCCCAGCCGAGCAGGGTCGGAACGGTAGCGATGTTCTCCGCGACGGTACGGTGCGGGAAGAGGCCGTGCCCCTGGATGGCATAGCCGATGCGGCGGCGCAGCTCGTGGCCGGGAATGGAGCGGTTGTCGGCACCGTCGATCAGGATCGTGCCGGAAGTCGGCTCGACCAGGCGGTTGATCATGCGCATCAGCGTCGTCTTGCCGGAACCGGACGTGCCGACGATGACGGTGATCGTGTGCGGTGCGATGGCCATCGAGACGCGGTCGACGACCGCCGTCTCGCCATAGCGCTTGGTGATGCTGTCGATCTCGATCATGCGGCCCTGCCGGGTTTGCGGTTGGAAAGTTCGGTGGCGGCATCGAGAACGATCGCCGCGGCGAAGGCGAGGGCGACCGTGGGCGCCGCGCCGAGCAGCACGAGGTCCATCGCCGTCTGGCCGATGCCCTGGAAGACGAAGACCCCAAAGCCGCCGCCGCCGATGAGTGCCGCGATGGTGGCAAGGCCGATATTCTGCACCAGGACGATGCGGATGCCGGTGAGGATGACCGGAAAGGCAAGCGGCAGCTCGACACGGAAGAGCCGCTGGCCGTCCGTCATGCCGATCCCGCGGGCGGCATCGTTGGCATCGCGCGGCACGCCGGCAAGGCCGACCACCGTATTGGCGACGACCGGCAGCAGCGAATAGAGGAAGAGCGCGATGAAGGCCGGCGCCGCGCCAATGCCGCGGATACCGAGCGCCGCGGCGCCCGGCACATGGACGGCGACCCAGCCGAGCGGCGCGATCAGGAGACCGAAGAGCGCGATCGAGGGGATCGTCTGGATGATGTTCAGCACGTTGAGCACGCCGGCGCGCAGCGCCTCCACCCGGTGGCAGAGGATGCCGAGCGGCAGGCCGACGAGCGTTGCGGCGACAAGCGAGCCGAGCGCCAGGACGACATGGCGCCCCGCCTCCAGCCAGAAGCTGTCTGCCCGGCTGCCATATTCCTTGAGGATCGACAGGCCGTCCCAGGCGCCGGACATCAGAAGCCCTGCGGCGGCCACCGCCGCGGCGGCGAGCAGCGCAACCCGGGCAAGCGGCGAAAGCCGGAGGCGCGCCAGCGCATCGGCCGTCAGGAGCGAAAAGGCGAAGCTCAGCAGCCAGAAACCCGAGGCCGGCGAGACGCGGGCATAGGTGTTCTCCGGCGGCGTGAGGTGCCCCGCGGAAAGGCCGACGAGAATGGCGAGCGCCAGCAGGGCAGCAAGCCCAAGCACCAGCCGGAAGACGGTCGGCGTCTTCAGGAGGACGAGAACGATGGCGATCACGACAAGGCCGAGCAGCGCCGCGCCGAACCCGGCGGGAAGCGCCTCCAGGATGCCCCGCGCCTCGCCCGGCACGATGCGGTTGGCCCGAAAGATGGCGAAGGGCGCAAGGAAGGTGCCGTAAGCCAGCAATGCGGCGATCACCACGCCGAGCTTGTCGATCCGGAACGTCATGAACGCCTTTCGAAGGGAAGGCCCCTCGCCCGGGCAGGCGAGAGGCGGATGCGGCTTACTTGAGGAAGCCGTTCTTCTTCAGGAAGTCCTCGGCAACGGCCTTGGCCGGCTCGCCGCCGACCTGGACGCGGCCGTTGAGGTCCTGCAGCGTGACGAGATCGAGCTTCTCGAAGACAGGCTTGAGGATCTCCTCGATCTGCGGATTGGCCTTCAGCACCGCCTCGCGGATGATCGGCGCCGGCTGGTAGACCGGCTGCACACCCTTGTCGTCCTCCAGAACGACGAGGCCCGACGGCGCGATGCCACCGTCCGTGCCGTAGACCATGGCGGCGTTCGCACCGTTCGTCTGGTTGGCTGCCGCCGCGATCGTGGCGGCCGTGTCGCCGCCCGAAAGCGTGATGAGCTGCTCCGGCTTCAGGGTGAAGCCGTAGGTCGTCTGGAAGGCCGGCAGGGCCGCCGCCGAGTTCACGAATTCCGAGGAGGCGGCCAGCACCACCTGGCCGCCGTCCGTGACATATTTGCCGAAATCGCTCAGCGTCGCCAGCTTGTTCGGCTCGGCGACGTCCTTGCGCAGCGCGATCGCCCAGGTGTTGTTGGCCGGGGACGGCGTCAGCCAGACGATCTTGTTGGCGTCGTAGTCCAGCGTCTTGGCCAGTTCATAGGCCTTGGCGGCATCCTTCCACGCCGGGTCCTCGGCCTTCTCGAAGAAGAAGGCGGCATTGCCGGTATATTCCGGATAGATGTCGATCTCGCCGGCAATGATTGCCTGGCGCACGACCGGGGTCGCGCCGAGCTGCACGCGGTCCGTCGTCTCGATGCCGTTGGCATTCAGCACCGAGAGGATGATGTTGCCGAGCACGCCGCCTTCGGTATCGATCTTCGAGGAGACGACGACCTGGGCCTGCGCGGCACCGGCTGCAAGCCCGAGGGCCAGGGCCGCTCCGAGGAATTTGACGACTGGACGCATGAGATAACCCTTTCGTTCTGTGCGGGAAGCCATGACGGTATTTTCACCACGTTCGGGAAAGCCGGTCCCGGCAAAGCATTTCATATATGGCAGGCAATCGCAAAAAATAGACCGCTTCGGCCGGCCGGGGCATGCCGTTTGTTGCAGCGTTCAAAGCGCTTGCGAGATTGGGCGAAGAAGCGGGCTTTTGCAACAGAAACGCGTTGCAATTGCCGGACGCATCCGACACTCTCCCCGCGGCCCACCTCATTTTCCGATACCGCATTTCACCCTTGCCGGGAAACCATCCCGGGCCGATGTCCGGCGCAGATCCGTGAGGGACAATGAGCATCTACATTCTCGCATTGCTGATCGGTGTCGTGGCGGGGCTGCGCGCGATGACGGCACCGGCGGCCGTCAGCATCGGGGCGGCGCTGGGCTGGCTTCCCGTCTCCGGCACCTGGGCCGCCTTCCTGGCCTATCGTTTCACGCCCTACATCTTCGGCGCGCTCGCCCTCGTATAGTTCGTAACAGACCAGTTGCCCGGTAATACGAGCCGCAAGGTGCCGCAGCAGTTCGGCGCGCGCATCGTCAGCGGTGCATTCTGCGGTGCGGCCGTCGGCACAGCCGGAGGCTCGATGATCGGCGGGCTCGTTGCCGGCATCGTCGGCGCGGTCATCGGCACGCTCGGCGGCTATGAGGCCCGCAAGCGCCTCGTCGCGGCCATCGGCGGCAAGGATCTGCCCATCGCGCTGCTGGAGGACGCCGTCGCCGTGCTGCTCGGCCTCTTCGTCGTGGCGTCGGTCGTGCCATGAGACGGTTCGACGCCATCATCGTCGGCGCAGGCCAGGCCGGCCCTTCGCTTGCCGGCCGGCTGACCGCCGCGGGAAAGACGGTCGCCCTCATAGAGCGCAAGCATGTCGGTGGCACCTGCGTGAACACCGGCTGCATGCCGACCAAGGCCATGGTCGCCAGCGCCTATGCTGCCCATCTTGCCCGCCGCGGCGCCGATTACGGCGTGATGACGGGCGAGGTCTCCATCGACTTCGCCAGGGTGATGGCGCGCAAGGACAAGGTGCGCTTCGATGCCCGCAAAGGCAACGAGGACTGGCTGGCGGGCATGCAGGGCCTCACCCTCATCCGCGGCCATGCACGCTTCGAAAGTCCGACGGAAATCCGCGTCGGTGCGGAACTGCTGTCCGCCGGGCAGGTCTTCCTCAATGTCGGCGGCCGGGCCGTCGTGCCGGACTTTCCCGGCATCGGGGACGTGCCGCATCTCGACAATGTCTCGATGATGGAACTGGCCGAGGTGCCAGAACATCTCGTCATCGTCGGCGGCAGCTATATCGGGCTGGAATTCGCCCAGATGTTCCGCCGCTTCGGTTCGAAGGTGACGGTCGTCGAGAAGGGGCCGCGGCTCATCGCCCGCGAGGACGAGGATGTCAGCGCCGCCGTGCGCGACATCCTGGAGCGCGAGGGCATCGCCATCCGCACGGGGGCGGAGTGCATCCGCTTCTTCAAAAGCGGCGAGGGCGTCGGGGTGGCGGTCGACTGCACGGCGGGCGCGCCGGAGATCCAAGGCTCCCACATCCTCCTTGCCACCGGCAGGCGGCCGAACACGGACGACCTCGGCCTCGCCAAGG
>CAMLOC010000200.1 GCA_946481465.1 uncultured Shinella sp.
CGATCGCCTTCGTCGAGCGGCTCGCCGCCCATCTGGAGTGCCGCGTGCTCGTGCGCTTCACCGCCGCCTTCACCGATGGCGATCAGCTCTATGCGGTGCGCTATGCGACGGACTATGCCGCGCCGACCCTTTATGCCGCGCCGATGGGCGCGACGGGCGGCTATTGTCTGGTCTCCGAGCCGCTGAACGACGACACGGAAGCCTGGGTCGAGATCCCCGACGGCAGCGCCGTCGTGCTCGGCGAAAACGGCGTCGACGTGCGCATCTTCTCCCCCGCCGGCCGGCCGGCGCAGGCGGTGGAAGGCCGTCTCGCCCTCGTCAGGTAAGCCGTTCGGCGATCCAGCCGGCAAGGCGGCCGGCGACCTCGTCCTTCGAAAGGTCCGGCCATTGCTCGACGCCGCCGGCGGTGATCAGCTTCACGCTGTTGCGCGTGCCGCCCATGATGCCCGTTTCCGGCGAGACGTCGTTGGCGACGATGAGGTCGGCGCCCTTCTTCTGCAATTTCACCCGGCCATTGCTCTCGACATCCTGCGTCTCGGCGGCAAAGCCGACGACGACCGCCGGGCGCTTGGCGTGATGGCCGACGGTCTTCAGGATATCGGGATTCTCGGCGAGCATCAGCGGCGGCGGACCTTCGCCCGGCTGCTTCTTGATCTTCTCCGTGTTCGCCGTCGCCACGCGCCAGTCGGCGACGGCTGCGACCATGACGGCGATATCCGCCGGCAAGGCGCCAAGCACCGCCTGCAGCATCTCCTCCGCCCGCTCGACCTTGACGACCCTGACGCCCGGCGGATCGTCGAGCGTGACGGGACCGGATACCAGCGTCACCTCGGCCCCCAGCCGGGCGAGCGCAGCGGCGATGGCATGGCCCTGCCGGCCGGAGGAGCGGTTGGCGATGTAGCGCACGGGGTCGATCGGCTCGTGGGTCGGCCCGGAGGTGACGACGGCCTTGCGGCCGGCCAGCGGCCTTGCTCCGCCGTCGAGGAGGCCCTCCACGGCCGCGACGATCTCGAGCGGCTCGGCCATGCGGCCAAGGCCCGCCTCGCCGCCTTCCGCCATCTCGCCGGCATTGGGGCCGATGAAGGCGAGCCCGTCCGCCCGCAGCGTCGCGACATTGCGCCGGGTCGCCGGATGCGCCCACATCTTCGGGTTCATGGCGGGGGCGATCAGCACCGGCCGGTCGGTGGCGAGCAGCACGGCCGAGGCTAGGTCGTCGGCAAGGCCATTCGCCATCTTCGCCATCAGGTCGGCCGTGGCAGGGGCGACAACGACGAGGTCGCAGTCGCGTGCCAGCCGGATATGGCCGACATCCTGCTCGTCCTCCCGGGAGAAGAGGTCGGTATAGACATGGCCGGCCGAAAGCGCGCCGACGGCAAGCGGCGTGACGAATTGCTGCGCGCCCGCCGTCATGACCGGGCGAACCTCGGCGCCGCGCTCGCGCAGCCGGCGGATGAGGTCGAGGCTCTTGTAGGCGGCAATGCCGCCGGACAGGACGAGGAGGATGCGTTTTCCAGCAAGCGGCATGACGGGTCCCGAACAGTTCCAGCAAAAGTGCAGGAGCGGTTTTGCGCCCGCAATGGCGTGAAAACAAGACGCCGGAGCGTTTTCATGCCTCGCGGGAGCGCGGAAATCCATCTCCCGGCGCATGAGGCGCACGATCCGTCCTGCCTCGTCGTGGCGGCGATTCCCCTCGTCCTCGCCGGCAAGACCCTAGTGGCAGACTTTCACCTTCTTGATGACGAGGTTGCCGTAGTAGTCGTATTTCTTGATCTTCTTCCAGAAGCACTTCGGCTTGTGGCCGTAATAGTGCGTGGCAAGCTCGACGGCGCTTGCCGGCTGGATCGTCGCGGCATCCGGCATCATGCCGGCGAGCGACGGTGCGGCAGAAGCCCCGAAGGACATGGCGGTAACAGCTAAGGAAACAAGGATATTGCGCATGGACGGCTCCCCTCTGGCCCATTGGAGAATACGGTCTTGCAATGCAGGCATGTCGGTTAATCATACTTTTCTAAAGTAGCACCTTTTCCGGCACGCGAAAACAGCCGGAGCGGGCCAAGACAGGGTGGTTCAGGCGCCCTCGTCCGGAATGTTCAGCACATGGCCGCAGGCCTTGCAGTGCACGGCATCGGCCTCATGGCGCGACAGGCCGCATTGCGGGCAGGGGAAATTCACCTTGTAGGGCCGGACGATCGCCTGCGCGAGGCGAACGAAGAGCGAGATGCCGATGATCATCGTGAGGATGGAGGTGAGTTTTCCGAGCGTGCCGGGCAGGGTGATGTCGCCGAAGCCGGTGGTCGTGACGGTGGCGACGGAGAAGTAGAGCGCGTCGACGAAGCCCTCGAAGCCCTTCGCGCCGTAGAAGAAATTGCTGTAGACGAAGCCGGTGACGAGGAAGAGGAAGACGACGAAGTTCACGCAGGCCTGGATGACCTCCTCCTTGTCGCCGTGGCCGATGCGGTGCAGGAGCAGCGTCACCAGCTTGCTCTGGCTGATCGCCCAGATGCGCAGGACGCGCAGGAAGGCGAAGTTGTGCAACTGATTGGGAAAGAGCAGCGTGCCGAGCACGACGATATCCACGAAGGTCATCGGCCGCATCGCCCAATAGCGCAGGTTGGGCGCGATCAGCGCTCGCGCGGCCAGCTCGAAGGCGATGACGGCGGCGACAAGGTAGTCGACGAGGATATAGGCCGATCCGCTGCGCAGATACGGGCCCGCGATGAAGAAGCCGAGGATCGCGAGATCGACGAGGAGCATGGCGACCTGAAAGCGGATCGCCTCCCTGTCGCGCCCGAAATAGAGCCCGCGCAACTGCCGGCGCACCCGTTCGAGAAAGGGTTGCGGTTCGGTTGCGATCAACGGTTCGTCGGCCATGCCCGAAAGACTAGCGTCCGCCGAGGGCCGGTCAAGCTCCCTCAGAACCGCGCCTTCATCGTGGCAAGGAAGGTGCGGCCGGGGGCGGGCAGGCGGTCGGCCATGTCGATATCGTTGTCGAAGATGTTCAGCACGCTGAGGCCGGCCTCCAGGTGGCCGCTCTCCGATTTCCAGGTCAGCGCCGCGTCCGTCGTCCAGTAGCTGTCGAGCGTCTGGCCGCCCGGCGTGCCGTCGTCTTCGTAATAGTGCGAGCCGAGCCGCGGACCGACGAAGCTCTGGGCGATCGTCGCCGTCCAGCGCGCGGGATGCACATAGGTGAAGCCGACCTGCGCCACATAGTCGGGCACCAGCGGCACGTCGAAGGACGGATCCCAGCCGGTCGTAGTGTCCTTGCTGGTGTTCCAAGTGAAGGAGCCGAAGGCGCCGAGGCCGTCGCCGACCCAGTAGTTGGCGCTGATCTGCAGGCGATCGATCTTGCCGGTGTCCGTCAGGAAGCTCGCCATGAAATCTTCCGGCGTCAGCGTCAGGCCGTTGAAGCGCTGGTGCTGGTATTCGACCGCGGTGAAGAAGCGCTCGTTCCACTCGGCATCCCAGCGCACCGCCGTCGTCTGCGTCTGCCCGCCGCGGAAGAGCGGAAGCTCCATCGGGGCAAGGCCGACCGTCGTGACGGGCGAGAGCGTGTAGTTGCTGGCGAACTGCGTATCCTGCCTGTAGTAGGCGCGCAGCCAGTGGCTGTCGTTGGGCGCGAAGGCGATGCCAACCCGGTAGTCGACCGGCCCCCAGCGCGGGCTGTCGCCGTCGAAACGGGACCGGAAGGCGCCTGCCTGCACCTGCAACCTGTCCGAAAGCTCCAGATAGCCGTCGATATAGGCGCGCGTCGCCGAACTGCCGCCGTCGACATCGCCGAGGTCCTCGATCACGCCTGTCGTCAGGTTGGTGGCGGTCGTCGAGATGTGGAAGTCGCTTTCCGCCGCCTCCATGCCGTAGCGCAGCGTCAGCGGGCCGATGCCCAGCAGATGGCCGGCGCCGTAGGTGAAGACGTCCTCCCGAGACGTGTCAGCGATGCGGTAGACGATCGGCGGGATGACACTGCTGTCGGTCGAGCGGTATCGGGTCAGGTCGTCCACCCGCCGGTTGACCGCGAAGGCCTGCACCACGTTGCGTTCGCCGATGACGTGGCTCCAGGCCACGCCGAGCTCGGTGGCATCCGTCACGCTGTCGTTGAAGGGGGCGGGATTGGAGATCTGGCCCGGATAGCCGACCTCCTGCCGGATCCGGCTGCCGAAGAGGTAGACGCTGTCCGTCAGCGTCGGCTTGACGCCGATGCGGAAGAGCCCGCTGAGAAGGTCGTTCTCGTCATTCTCGCGCGCGCTCTCCGGCCGCAGGATATCGCCCTGGATGTAGTAGCTGACCGGCACGGGCGTGTAGCTCGTGCCCTGGAGGAGGATGTCGCTCGCCCAGCCGGTGTCGGCGCCGTAGTCCGAGAGCGTCCCGCCCAGCGATGCCTCGAAGAAGTTGCGGGTCTCCAGGCTGTTGCGCTTTTCCTCCGAGGCGACCGACAGGGGGGCGAAGAGCCGGGCCTGAAGCTCCGATGCGAGGGAGGACCCGCCGGAAGAGGAACGGTCGAGGCCGGAAATCGGCGTGCCCACGAAGGGGGTGCCGCCGCCGGCCGTCGCCTCGTCCATATAGGTCGTGGAGACGAAGGGATCGTAGGACCGGTCCGCGTAGAAATGGCCCCATTCGGTAAGGCCGATATTGTCGAGCGCCACGCCGAGATAGGAGGAGACCTGCCGGTTGGTGTCATAGCCGGAATAGTAGCCGCCGCGCGCCTGGCGGCGGCGCAGCGCCTCTCGGGCGTTGAGGATGGCGTCGTCGGCGCGGAACTCGTCGATCGCGATGCCGGCGCGGATGAGGGCGATGCTCGGATTGTCCTTGTCGAAGCGGTCGGCATTGTCGAGCGCCTGGGCGGTCTCGGCATCGGCGCCGCTCTGGTAGTTGGCGATGGCAAGGCCGATCAGCGCGTCGCCCGCGGTCGGATTGACGGCGGCGGCCTCCTGCAGGACCTTCTCGCCCTCCGCGGTCCTGCCCATGCGCAGGAGATAGCGGCCCTTTGCGGCGAGCACGGCGTAGGAGGTGGGGTCGAGCGCCTCGGCGGCGTCGATCGCCGCCTTCGCCGCGGCCATCTGGTCGTTGTCCATCAGGAAGCGGGCATGGTTGGCATGCAGCGCGGCATTTTCCGGGTTGAGGGCGATGGCGTGCTGGTGGGCGGCATTGGCCTCCACGATGGCGTTGCGGTCGCTCTTCAGGATGCCGATCTCGTTCCACACGGCATCGTCGCCGGGGGCGGCCTTCACCGCGCGGTCGAGATCGGCGAGCGCGCCGTCGATGTCGCTCGACACGGTGGCGCGGAACCGCGCGCTGACCAGCAGATGGGCGGGATCGTCCGGATCGATCGCCTTCGCGCGGGCGAGCGCCGCGCGCACCTCGTCGCGGTCGTCGAGCTCGTAGGCGAGGCTGGCGCGCATGGCCGGCAGGCTTGCCTCGCCGGGGAAGCGAACCTCGGCCCGGCGCAGGTACTCGATCGCCTCGACCTCTCCCCGCAGATTGGCGATGACGGTAGCCTGGGCGATGGCCTCGCCGGCCGTGCGCGGCGCGCGATCGAGGGCGGGCGGCCTGGCATCGGTGTCGGGGTCCTCCAGCGAGAGCGCGATCCATTCGCCGTACTGCGCCATGGTGCGCCGCTCGCCGGAAAGATGCGGCGTCGCCTTGCGGAACAGCCGGATCGCCTCGTCATAGCGCGTCGCCTGGCCGGCGATCATCGCCTCGACAAGGCTGGCGCGGGCCTCCAGCGCGGCGGGAAGCGGGCGCGGCAGGCGGGAAAGGGCGGCTTCGGCTGCGGCCCTGCCGTCATAGGCGAGCGCCGTCTCGGCGAGCGTCAGCCAGTCCTCGCGGCTGCGGCCGGCCTCCGGCGTGTCGAGGATGCGCCGCCGCTCGGCGCGGGCTGCCGTGCTCTCCACGCCGCTTACGGGCAGGCTGGCGAAGGTGCCGCGCACCTCGCTGTAGAGCAGGACCTGCTCGCGTTCCTTGAGGTTGACGAGGATATATTTGCGCGGCGCCTCGCCGATCCGCGCCACGGCGCCCTCGCCCTGGCCGACCGTCACCGACCCTTGCGCGTTGGAAAGCTCCACCGTGCCTTCGAGCACGGTCAGCGTCGTGCGGTCGCCCTCGGCGCGCAGCGTCCAGTCCGTGCCGCGGATGGCGGCGGCCGCGGCGGGCGTTTCGACCGTAAGCCCGCTGCCGCCACGGTCCGCGCGGCCCCAGATCGTGCCGCCTTCGAGATTGAGCAGGCTGTCGGACGCGCCGTCGATCTTGCGCACGCGCAGCACCGTCTCGCGTGCCATGCGCACCAGCGTGTTGTCGGCAAAGCGGATGGCAAGGCTGCCGATGGCATTGGTGCGAAGCGTGTCGCCGGCGATGAGGTCCTGGTTGACCTCGACGCCCCGCCAGTTCTCCACCGCGACGAAGCGCACCTCCTCGCCGGATTTGCGGTCCACGACGGCGCCGTCGACGGCCGGGCCGCGCGGCAGGACCTCGGCAGAGGCCGGGAAAAAGCCAGCAACGATCGCGAGGGCCGAAACGCCCAGCTTCAACACACGCATGTTCTTTGTTCGTCCACCCTCGAAGGTGACGATATGGATGCAATTTCTCGGTGTTGTCAACGCGCGGGAAGCAACCCGTCAGGCAAGCTTCCAGGCGATGTAGACGAGTGTTGCAGCAATGATCCACAGGGCCAACCGGCCGGAGCGACTGTGGCGGGCTTCGGACCGGCCGATCGCCTCGGCGGTCTCCGCGTCGAAACGCAGGCCCTTCTCGGCCATGCTGGTCAGATCCTGCGAGAACCTTTCCGCCTTGGCGGCGATTTCCGGCGCCGCCTCGGCCAGCCGCAGGGCGGCATGCGCGCCGTCGCGCAGATCCGCC
>CAMLOC010000201.1 GCA_946481465.1 uncultured Shinella sp.
AGCGCCCCGCATTCCAGCATGCGCCGCACGCGGTAGATGTCGATGATCGAGGCCATGGAGGGCACGGCGACGAAGACGCCGCGATTGGCCTCGTGGCGCAGGAGGCCGTCCTTGGTGAGCAGGCGGAAGGCTTCGCGCAGCGAATTGCGCGAGACGTCGAAACGGTCGCTGAACGCGGCCTCCGACAGGCGCTGGCCGGGCGAAAGCTCGCCCGAGATCAAAGCCGCGCGAATGCGCCGCGCCAATCGATCCGCCAGCGGCAGGCCTTCTCCGTCATCCGTCATCGTCGTCTCCCGGGGCCGATTCCGTCTATTCCCGGCGCCCTCTTTCCAGGCTGGCCATAGCATGGATGGGTGGGCAATGGGGCCGAAAAGTGCAGGAAATCTCATGCTATGTGATTGGTAAAACGGCAATAATAAGGAACGATACGGAAATATTGTTCAACAATATTGACATTTTTGTGTAGCGGTTCATCATTCGACCAGGAACCACTCGCGAGGGGCGGGTGCGTGAGAGCGGAGAAATCTCATGGAACAGAATACAGCTGTGCCTGCCGGCCAGGGTGTGGTCGCGCAGGGTCTTCACACCGTCAAATCCCGTCGCGCGGCGCTGATCGCCGCGATCTTCCTGATGGCGACCTCCGCCATCGGCCCGGGCTTCATCACCCAGACGGCGACCTTCACCTCGAAACTCGGCGCGGCCTTCGCTTTCGGCATCCTCGCCTCCATCCTCATCGATTTCGTCGTGCAGCTGAACATCTGGCGGATCGTCACGCTGACGCGCATGCGCGCCTCCGACGTCGCCAATGCCGCCATTCCCGGCTCCGGCTACCTGCTGGCCATCCTCGTCATCGTCGGCGGCCTGTTCTTCAACATCGGCAATATCGGCGGCACGGGCCTCGGCCTCAACGCGGTCTTCGGCCTCGATCCGAAGATCGGCGGGGCGATCAGCGCCGTGTTCTCCATCGGCATCTTCCTGTCGAAGCGCGCGGGCCTTGCGGTCGACCGCTTCATCGTCTTCGCCGGCATCCTGATGATCGTGCTGACGCTCTACGTCGCCTTCGTCTCCGGCCCGCCGGTGGGCGACGCGCTGTTCCAGACCGTCCTGCCCGACACGATCGACTTCGCCACGATCACCACCATCGTCGGCGGCACGGTCGGCGGCTACATCACCTATTCCGGCGCGCATCGCCTGCTCGACCGCGGTATGGTCGGCCAGGAACACCTGCCGGCGGTCACCCGCGCGGCGCTCACCGGCATCGCCGTGACCGGCCTGATGCGCTACGTGCTCTTCCTCGCCATTCTCGGCGTCGTCGCCAGCGGCGTCGTCATCGACACGGCGAGCCAGGCGGCGAACCCGGCCGCGCAGGCCTTCCAGGCGGCTGCCGGCGATGTCGGCCTGCGCCTCTTCGGCATCATCTTCTGGGCGGCGGCCATCACCAGCGTCATCGGCGCGGCCTATACCTCGGTATCCTTCATCACCGTGTTCAAGCAGGATATCACGGACCATGCCCGCAATATGGCGACGGTGGTCTTCATCGCCATCTCGCTGGCCTGCTACCTCGTGATCACCACGCCGCCGGCCGCCATGCTGGTCTTCGTCGGCGGCCTCAACGGCCTCATCCTGCCGATCGGCCTTTCCATCTTCCTCTTCGCCGCCTGGAAGCGCGAGGACCTGATGGGCGGCTACCGCTATCCGCGCTGGCTGCTCGTCCTCGGCGTCCTGGTCTGCGCGCTGACGTGGTATATGGGCTACAAATCGGCCGGCACGATCTTCGGCCTGCTCGGTCTCTAAGGCAAAGGGGAGGGAAGAACCATGGCAGCGATCGATCTCAACAGCGATCTCGGCGAAAGCTACGGCGCCTGGCGCATGGGCGACGATACGGCGATGCTCGCCGTCGTCTCCTCCGCCAACATCGCCTGCGGTTTCCATGCGGGCGATCCGGCCGGCATCTACCGCACGGTCAAGGCGGCCGCCGCGAACGGTGTCGTCATCGGCGCCCATGTCTCCTATCCCGATCGCGTCGGCTTCGGCCGGCGCGACCTGGACGCGACGTCGGAGGAACTGATCGCCGACGTGATCTACCAGATCGGCGCGATCAAGGGGGTGGCCGCCGCGGCGGGCACCACCGTGCGCTACGTCAAGCCGCACGGCGCGCTCTACAACCGCATCGCCCATGATGCGAAACAGGGCCAGGCGGTCATCGACGGCATCAAGGCGGTCGATCCTTCGCTGGTCCTGATGGGCCTTGCCAATGCGCCGATCCTCGACCTTGCCCGCAAGGCCGGCCTTGCCGTCGTCGCGGAAGCCTTCGCCGACCGCGCCTATACGCCGAAGGGCGAGCTCGTCTCGCGCCGCGAGGCCGGCGCCGTGCTGCACGACGAAGCGAAGATCGCCGACCGCATGGTGCAGCTTGCCCGCGAGGGTACGCTGGAAGCCATCGACGGCAGCACGATCCGCATTGAGGCGCAGTCGATCTGCGTGCACGGCGACAGCCCCGGCGCGGTCGCGATCGCAGAGGGGATCCGCCGCCGCTTCGAGGCGGAAGGCATCGCCATCCGCTCCTTCGCCGACAAGTCCTGAGGAGGGCTGCCATGACGATCCCCACCGCCTTCCTGGACCATGCCGACGCAACGGCCGCCCGCACGGCGCGGGCGACCTATCGCGATGGGCTCGTCGCGCCCACCTCCGGCATCGCGCCGGGCTTCACCCAGGCCAACATGATCGTGCTGCCGCGCGACTGGGCCTTCGATTTCCTGCTCTACGCGCAGCGCAACCCGAAGCCGTGCCCGGTGCTCGACGTGTCCGACCCGGGCTCGCCGACGACGCTGCTTGCGCCCGGCGCGGACCTGCGCACCGACCTGCCGCTCTACCGCATCTGGCGCGACGGCAAGCTTGCCGAGGAGACGCCGGACGCCTCGGCGGCCTGGGCGGAGCGTGACGATCTCGTCGCCTTCCTCATCGGCTGCTCCTTCACCTTCGAGACGCCGATGGTCGAGGCCGGCATCGAGATCCGCCACATGACGGACAAGACCAACGTGCCGATGTACCTGACCAACCGGGCCTGCCGGCCCGCCGGCCGGCTGAAGGGCAACATGGTCGTCTCCATGCGGCCGATCCCGGCCTCGCGCGTCGCCGACGCCGCCACCATTTCCGGCCGTTTCCCGGCCGTGCACGGCGCGCCGGTCCATGTCGGCGCGCCCGCTGAGATCGGCATCGCCGACCTCGCCAGGCCCGATTTCGGCGATGCCGTGCGCATCGAGCCCGGCGAAGTGCCGGTCTTCTGGGCCTGCGGCGTCACCCCGCAGGCGGCCGTGATGGCGTCCGGCGTGCCCTTCGCCATCACCCATGCGCCGGGCCACATGTTCATCACCGACATTCCCGATTCCGCCTATCACGCGTGAGGGTTCGATGCGCTTTCTTCCCGTCAGCCTGACCACCATCCTCGTCGAGCTTGCCGATCTCGACGAGACGCTCGCCCTCTTTGCCGCGCTCACGGCCGATCCGATCGACGGCATCGAGGAGATGGTGCCGGCCGCGCGCACGCTGATGATCCGCTTCCGCCCCGAAAAGGTGGCGGCGGAGGATCTTTCGGCCCGGATCAGCACCCGCGACCTTTCGGCGAAGGTCGCCCCGTCGGAGCATCTGGTCGAAATTCCCGTGCGCTATGACGGCGAGGACCTGCGCGACGTCGCCGATTTGACCGGCCTCAGCGTCGAGGAAGTCGTGCGCCGGCATACGGAAAGCGAATTCACCGTGGCCTTCTGCGGCTTCGCGCCGGGTTTCGGCTACCTCGTCGGCGGCGATCCGGCCTTGCATGTGCCGCGCCGCAAGAGCCCGCGCACCCGCATTCCGGCCGGCTCGGTCGCTCTTGCGGGCGCCTTCAGCGGCGTCTACCCGCAGGCGAGCCCCGGCGGCTGGCAGATCATCGGCACGACGCCGGTCAGGATGTGGGACATCGACCGCCAGCCCGGCGCGCTGTTCCAGCCCGGCTATCGCGTGCGCTTCTTCGACATGGAGGCCGCGGGCCGGACGGTCAGCATTCCCGAACCGGCCGTCAAGGCGGATCGCACCGTCGCGGCGGACGCGCCGCAGTTCAGGGTGCTGGCCGCGCCCATGCCGGCTGTCTTCCAGGATCTCGGCCGTTTCGGCCAGACGGGGCAGGGCGTTTCCGCTTCCGGCGCGCTGGACCGCACCGCCTTCAACGCCGCGGGGCGCATCGTCGGCAATCCGGCCAACACGCCGGCGCTCGAACTCACCCTCGGCGGCTTCTCCTTCGAAAGCACCGTGCGCGCCGTGATCGGCCTTGCCGGCGCTGCCTGTCCCGTGACGGTCCGCGATGCGGACGGCCGCGCCCAAGACTTTTCGATCCTGCAGCCCATCGCGCTGGAGCCGGGCGATGTCGTGACGATCGGCCATCCGAAGGCGGGCATGCGCGCCTATCTTGCCGTGCGCGGCGGCTTCGACGTTGCGCCGGTCCTCGGCAGCGCGGCGACCGATACGCTGGCCGTCGTCGGCCCCGAGCCTGTCACCGCCGGGTCGGTGCTGGCGCTTGGAAACAAGGCGGGGCTGGCGAGCGTCTCGACCGATGAACTCCCCGCTTTCGACCTGCCTTCGGCGGGCGACGTGGTGACGCTCGACGTGGTGCTCGGCCCCCGCACGGACTGGTTCACGCAGAAGGGCATCGAGACGCTGACGAGCCAGCTCTGGCAGGTCACGCCGCAATCGAGCCGCGTCGGCATCCGCCTTGCCGGCGAGGTGCCGCTGGAGCGCAAGGACAGCGCGGAACTGCCGAGCGAAGGCACCGCGACCGGCGCCATCCAGGTGCCGCACAGCGGCCAGCCGGTGCTCTTCCTCGCCGACCATCCGCTGACCGGCGGCTATCCCGTCATCGGCGCCGTTGCCGAATACCATCTGGACCTCGCCGGCCAGGTTCCGATCAACGCAAAGATCCGCTTCCGCCCGATCGGGCCCTTCGCCGACATTGCCGCGACCCGTTAGAGCGCTTTCGCTTTTCCCTGAAACGCGAAAGCGCCCTGTCCTTTTGTTTTAACGCAATTCCGGACGCAAAACCGCTCCGCACTTTTGCAGGAATTGCTTTAGGAGAACCGTCATGAAGAAAGTGCTGATTGCCAATCGTGGCGAGATCGCCGTGCGCATCGTGCGCGCCTGCCGCGACCACGGCCTCCAGTCGGTCGCCGTCTATGCCGATCCGGATGCGGATGCGCTGTTCGTGCGCCTCGCCGACGAAGCCTACGGGCTCGAAGGCGTGCGCCCGGCGGAAACCTATCTCGATATCGAGAAGCTGATCGCGGTCGCGAAAAGGGCCGGTGCCGATGCGGTCCATCCGGGCTACGGCTTCCTTTCCGAGCGCGCCGAATTCGCGCGCGCCGTGCAGGGCGCGGGCCTTATCTGGATCGGCCCCGATCCGTCCGTCATCGAGGCGCTCGGCGACAAGGTCGAGGCACGGCGCATCGCGCAGGGCGTCGGCGCACCGCTGGTTGCCGGCAGCGACGGCCCGGTATCCTCGGCCGCCGAGGTCGTCGCGTTTGCGGAAAAGCACGGCCTGCCGGTCGCCATCAAGGCGGCGCATGGCGGCGGCGGGCGCGGGCTCAAGGTGGCCTGGAAGATGGAGGAGGTCGCCGACCTCTACGAATCCGCCGTGCGCGAGGCGACGGCGGCCTTCGGCCGGGGCGAATGCTTCCTCGAACGCTTCCTCGACCGGCCGCGCCATATCGAGGCGCAGGTCCTTGCCGACAAGCACGGGAATGTGCTGGTGCTCGGCACCCGCGATTGCTCGGCCCAGCGTCGTAACCAGAAGCTCATCGAGGAGGCCCCGGCGCCCTTCCTCTCGGACGAGCAGCGCCGGAAGATCCACGCCGCCGCAAAGGCGATCTGCGCCGCCGCCGGCTATTCCGGCGCGGGCACGGTGGAGTTCCTGCTCGGCGTCGACGGCACGATCTCCTTCCTCGAGGTGAACACCCGCCTGCAGGTCGAGCATCCCGTTACGGAAGAGACGACCGGCATCGACCTCGTCATCGAGCAGTTCCGCATCGCCGAGGGCCTGCCGCTGCGTGTGCTGGAAACGCCGGAACCGCGCGGCCATTCCATCGAGTTCCGCATCAATGCGGAGGATCCCGGCCGCGGCTTCCTGCCGACACCCGGCGCCATCACCGTCTTCGATCCGCCGTCCGGCCCCGGCGTGCGCCTCGACAGCGGCGTCGTCAGCGGCTCCACCGTGCCCGGCGTCTTCGATTCGCTCGTCGCCAAGCTGATCGTGACCGGCGCGACGCGCGAGGAGGCCCTGCGCCGCGCCCGCCGGGCGCTGAAGGAGTTCCGCATCGAGGGCGTCGCGACGGTCCTGCCGTTCCACCGCGCCGCCATCGACACGGCGGATTTCATCGGCACGGACGGCTTCAAGGTGCATACCCGGTGGATCGAGACCGATTTCGCGGCCATGCCGGAGGCCATGGCCCGGCCCGAGCCCGTCGAGGACCCGACGCTGGTGCGCACCCATCTCGAAATCGACGGCAGGCGCGTGTCGCTCGCCCTGCCGAGCCTGCTCCTCGCCGGCCTCGGCGCGGCCGGGCAGGGTGCGGCCGCTGCCGGCAAGGGTGGCAAGCCCGCCGAGGACGGCATCGCCGCCCCGGTTTCCGGCACGCTGCAGGCCTTCAAGGTCGCCGATGGCGCGAAGGTCGCGGAAGGCGACCTGGTGGCCGTGATGGAGGCGATGAAGATGGAAACGCAGGTCCTCGCCCCCAAGGCCGGCATCCTTCGCCTGCGCGTCAAGGAAGGCGACTACCTTCAGGCGGGCGACACGCTGATGGTGTTCGAAGGCTGAA
>CAMLOC010000202.1 GCA_946481465.1 uncultured Shinella sp.
AGGCGGCCGGCATCGACTACACGATCGAGATCATGCCCTGGGCCCGCGCCTTCGCGATGGCCGAGAACCAGCCGATGAACTGCGTCTTCACGACCGGCTACAACCGCGAGCGCGCCGATCGCTTCGCCTGGGTCAACCCGCTCCTGAAGGACGAGATGGTGCTCTTGAAGCGCAAGGACGGCAGCAAGGGGCCGGCAAGCCTGCGCGAGGCGCTCGCCATGAAGGTCGGCTCGCAGCGCGGCGACTTCGCCGTGGAGGCACTCGAGCAGCTCGGCTTCAAGGAGATCGACCTTGCCGCCGATATCGACATTTCGGTGCGCAAGCTGCTCTCCGGCCGCATCGACCTGATGCCGACCTCGATCAAGACCTACGAGAACCTGGTCAACCAGGGCCAGCCGGTCGAAAAGGCCATGCTGATGGCCGGCCAGGTCTACGGCATCGCCTGCCACAAGGACACGCCGCCCGACCTCATCAAGCGGCTGCAGGCGGCGCTCGACGCGCTCATCGTCGACGGCGGGCAGGACCGCATCTTCACCGCCTACGGCCTGCCGCCGAACACGCGCACGGCCGACAACGGCGCGAAGAAATGAGCGCGGACGGTTGACTTCCGGCCGCTTTCGCGGTGGTGAAGGCCGAAGAGATCCTTTTGGCGGACCATTCCATGCAGATCATCGCGGGGCTCGGCAATCCGGGCGCAAAATATGCGGACAACCGCCACAATATCGGCTTCATGGCGCTGGATGCGATCCACCGCAAGAATCCGTTCGCGCCCTGGTCGAAGAAGTTCAAGGCGGAAATCGCCGAGGGCGAGCTTGCCGGGGAGAAGGTGCTGCTCGTCAAGCCGCAGACCTTCATGAACCTTTCGGGCGAATCCGTCGGCGAGGCGATGCGCTTCTACAAGCTCGCCCCGAAGGATATCGTCGCGATCTATGATGAACTGGACCTCGCCCCCGGCAAGGCGCGCATCAAGGTCGGCGGCGGCCATGGCGGGCACAACGGCATCAAGTCGCTCGACGCCCATTGCGGCAAGGACTACCGGCGCCTGCGCCTCGGCATCGGCCATCCCGGCGCCAAGGAACTCGTCACCCACCATGTGCTCGGCGATTTCGCCAAGGCCGACCACAGCTGGCTCGATCCGCTGCTCGACGAACTCGCCCTCAATGCCGACATGCTGGTGCGGGGGGAGGACTCGCAGCTCATGAACAAGCTGGCGCTCGCCACCGGCGGCAAGCCGGAAGCGGAGAAGGCGCCCGCGCAGAAACCGGCCGGCCAGTCCCATATCCGCCAGGCGCGCAACCACGCCCAGCCGAAGATCCTGCCGACGACCGGGCCGATGGCGGAAATGCTGAAGAAGCTGCTCGGCAACAAGGGCGAATAGAGCATTTCCAGCCGAAGCGAAGTCGCTTGGGCTGCGGATAATGCGGCAAAACAGGAATCTAGAGCCAGCGCAGCGTTTCGAGCCGGTAGAGGAAAAGCTCCCACAACCAGGCAAGGCCGGTATCGATGCCCTTGGCGACAAGGCCCGAGGCGCCATCGGAAAACAGCATGACGGCGAGGCCGGCAAGGCCGCAGCCGACAGCCGCATTCCGAAAATTCCGCCAGGAATCGAGCCGGTAGTAGCCGGCATCGTCATATTCGGTGCCGAAGAGCCGGTCGTTCCAGTCGTAGCCGTCGCTGATCATGAGATCGAGCATCGGCCTGTCCGACAACCGGTCCGGAAAGACGTTGAAGACCGCGCGGCAGACATGCCCGATCGCCCCGAGGACGAGGCAGAGCACGAAGGCGACGGCATAGTGCCAGGTGGCGGCTTCTTCGACCATGCCGCCAGACTAAACAGCAACCGCTAATATCGGGTGAAGGTTTACTCCTCCGGCTCCGTCTGGAAGAGCAGCGGGAAGCCCGCCTCCCTGGCGAGGTCCGTCGCCTCCTTCGCCTTGGTCTCGGCAATGTCGCGCGCGCAGACGACGACCGCACAGGTGCCCATCTTGTGCGCGGTCATCATGACGCGATAGCTCGTCTCCTCCGCCATGCGGAACACCGCCTTCAGCACCAGCACGACGAATTCGCGCGGCGTATAGTCGTCGTTGACGAGAAGGACCTTGTAGAGCTTCGGCCGTTCGAGCTTCGGCTTGGTGGTGGTTTTGGGTTCAAGGGTCGTGTCACCATTGCTCATGGGAAGCTCCTCGTATTTCGGCTTCGAGCGGTGTGAGGCCCATTGTGCACCGCAGGAGAGGCGACTTCAAGGCCCCCGGAGCCGCAAGCCCTTGACCCTGCCCCCGCCATCCCCCATAGCGATGGCAACGATTTTCCTGAGACGAACGGACCACCTCCATGGGCTTCAAATGCGGTATCGTCGGCCTGCCGAATGTCGGCAAATCGACCCTCTTCAACGCGCTGACCAAGACGGCGGCGGCACAAGCGGCGAACTATCCCTTCTGCACCATCGAGCCGAACACCGGCGAAGTGGCGGTTCCCGACCCGCGCATGAAGGCGCTCGCCGCCGTCGCCGGCTCGAAGGAGATCATCCCGACGCGCATCTCCTTCGTCGACATCGCCGGCCTCGTGCGCGGCGCGTCCAAGGGTGAAGGCCTCGGCAACAAGTTCCTTGCCAATATCCGCGAAGTCGATGCCGTCGTGCATGTGCTGCGCTGCTTCGAGGACGACGACATCACCCATGTCGAGGGCCGCATCAACCCGGTGGGCGACGCCGAGACGATCGAGACCGAACTGATGCTCGCCGACCTGGAGAGCCTGGAGCGCCGCGTCGAGCAGACGCGCAAGCGCGCCACCGGCAAGGACAAGGAGTCGCTCGCGCAACTGCCGATCATGGAAGCCGTGGTGAAGCTGCTCAACGAGGGCAAGCCGGCCCGCCTGCTCCTGAAGACGCTGGCGCCGGAAGAAATCGAGGTGCTGAAGGGCCTCAACCTCCTCACCTCCCACCCTGTCCTCTATGTCTGCAACGTCGCCGAGGCCGATGCCTCGACCGGCAACGCGCATACCGAGGCCGTCGCCGCCATGGCGAAGGAACAGGGCGCCGAATGCGTCATCATCTCGGCGGCGATCGAATCCGAGGTCGCCCAGCTTCCGGAAGAGGAAGCGGCCGAATTCCTCTCCGCCCTCGGCCTCGAGGAAGCGGGCCTCGACCGGCTCATCCGCGCCGGCTACCACCTGCTCGACCTCATCACCTATTTCACCGTCGGCCCCAAGGAAACGCGCGCCTGGACCATCGTGCGCGGCACCAAGGCGCCGCAGGCGGCCGGCGTCATCCACACGGATTTCGAACGCGGCTTCATCCGCGCCTTCACCATCTCCTATGACGACTACATCGCCTACAAGGGCGAGGTCGGCGCCAAGGAAGCCGGCAAGGGCCGCGACGAAGGCAAGGAATATGTGGTCGAGGACGGCGACGTCATCCATTTCCGCTTCAACACGTAAGAGACCATGACGGACGCGCGACTGACCTTCGAGGACTTCACGCCCGGCCGCCGCTTCGCCTTTGCGGAGCGGACGCTGACGGCAGACGAGATCGTCGCCTTCGCGCGGGAATTCGATCCCCAGCCGATGCATCTCGACGAGGCGGCCGGCCGCGCCAGCATCCTCGGCGGGCTCGCCGCCTCCGGCTGGCACACCAGCGCCGTCATGATGCGCATGCTCTACGAGGCCTATATCGCCGGTTCGACCTCGGAAGGCTCGCCCGGCGTCGACCGGATGGAATGGAAGCGCCCGGTGCTCGCCGGCGACACGCTGGGCGGCCACTGCGAGGTCGTCGATGCGCGCGCCTCGCGCTCGCGGCCTGAGATCGGCATCGTGCGGATACGGGCCATGGTGACGAACCAGCGCGGCGAAACGGTCGCGCTCTGCGAATTCACCCACATGATGCGTCTTGCCGAAAAGGGAGCCGACCATGCGCATGGCTGAGCTCTACGCCTTCGGCGAGGCCGTCGAGATCGGCAGCCTCACCTTCACGGCCGAGGACATCATCCGCTTCGCGAAGGATTTCGACCCGCAGCCGTTCCATCTCGACGCGGAACTCGCCCGGCACGCCCTCTTCGGCGGCCTGTGCGCCTCCGGCTGGCATTCCGCCGCCGGCTGGATGAAATGCTTCGTGTCGTTCTGGACTGGCGAATACAGGCGCCTTGCGGGCGAAGGCATCACCCCGCCGAACCTCGGCCCCTCCCCGGGCTTCACCAACCTGCGCTGGCTGAAACCGGTCTTCGCCGGCGACACCGTCACCTATTCGGTGACGCTGACCGCCTCACGCGAACTCGCCTCGCGGCCGGGCCGGCTGATCAACACGATCCTGTGCGCGGGGACGAACCAGAACGGCGAGCCGGTCATCCGGTTCGAGAGCACGGTTCTGGAGTTCGTCTGAACCGCGCGTTCGGTCATCTGTTCGATTTGCCCCTCACCCTAACCCTCTCCCCGCAAGCGGGGAGAGGGGACGTGCCAGACGAACAACCATTGCTTGGGGAAGCCGGCGCGGCATATCCCTTCTCCCCGCCTGCGGGGAGAAGGTCGCGGCAGCGGGATGAGGGGCGACACCGCGACGACAGATCGCGGACAGCTATGCTCAATGCCCGTCGAACGCCACCAGCGTGCGCACTTCCACGTCGAGCGCCTCGAGCTTCCTGCGCCCGCCGAGTTCCGGCAGGTCGATGACGAAGCAGGCCGCCACGATGTCCGCGCCGATCTGGCGCAGCAGCTTCACCGCCGCTTCCGCCGTGCCGCCGGTGGCGATCAGGTCGTCGACGAGGATGACCTTTTCGCCAGGCTTGATGGCGTCCTTGTGCATCTCCATCTCGTCGACGCCGTATTCCAGGCTGTAGGCGATGCGCACGGTCTCGTGCGGCAGCTTGCCCTTCTTGCGGATCGGCACGAAGCCGGTCGACAGCTGGTGCGCCATGGCGCCGCCGAGGATGAAGCCGCGCGCCTCGATGCCGGCGACCTTGGCGATGCCGATGCCCGCATAGGGATGCACCAGCTCGTCCACGGCGCGGCGGAAGGCGCGCGGATTGCCGAGCAGCGTGGTGATGTCGCGGAACATGATGCCGGGCTTGGGATAGTCCGGGATGTTGCGGATCGCGGCGACGAGTTCGTTTTCGAGTGTAGACATGAGATTTCCGGCTGCGGGGGGTTTTTCCGGTTATTGCAGGTGCGGCATCCCCCCACAACAAAAAAGGCGGCCCGAAGGCCGCCTTTCGACAGAGCGACAGGGCCGCTCAGTGTTCCTTGTTGGCGTAGACCGACTTCTTCGTCAGGTAGATCAGGCCGGTGAAGATCACCAGGAAGACCATGACCATGAAGCCGGTGCGCTTGCGCTCTTCCAGAT
This sequence comes from uncultured Shinella sp., assembly GCA_946481465.1. The sequence continues at coordinate 5,330 of CAMLOC010000202.1, forward strand.
GCGGCTCGGCGGCCCACATCAGGAAGGCGGCGACGTCGTGCGCATACTGGTCGACCGTCTGCGGCGAACCGTCGTCATAGGTGACCTGGTCGTCGGAGATCGGCTGCGCCATGGCGAGCGCCGCGGCGTTGGCGAAGTACGGGTTGTAGTGCGTGCCTTCCGCGACTTCGATATGCGCCGGCTTCTCCTCGGTGTAACCCGTCAGCAGCGAGTAGATGTAGTCCGGCCCGCCTTCCTGGTACTGGGTGAAGATATCGAAGACGAACTGCGGGAAGCCGCGGGTGATGCCGCGCGCCTTGGCGATCAGCGAGAAGTCCGGCGGAGCCGCGCCGTTGTTCGAGGCGGCAGCCGCCTCGTGGTTGGCGTAGGGCGACGGGAAATAGTCGGACGGAACGGCCTTGCGGGTGAACATGTCACCGTCGCTGTTCGGGCCGTCCTGCACTTCGTAGTTCGCCGCAAAAGCCTTCACCTGGGCTTCCGAGTAGCCGAGGCCTTCCAGCGTGCGGAAGGAGACGAGGCTCATCGAATGGCAGGCAGAACAGACTTCGGTATAGACCTTCAGGCCGCGCTGGAGCTGGCCCTTGTCATACTTGCCGAACGGGCCGGCGAACGACCAGTCCTGCTGCTTGGGCTTGTGGATCGGGTAGTGGGGCGTGGCGTGCTCCGCCTCCGCACCGCCGGCAGCGGCATGGTCTTCCTGCGCCGTGGCGAGGGAGACGCCGAGACCGGCGACGAGTGCGAGCGACAGAATGCCTGCAACAAGCTTTTTCATTGTCATGGTTCCTTTCGTCGCTCGCTATCAGGCCTTGGCCGCCTTGGCGTTCTTCTTTTCCAGAACCGCTTCCGTGATCGAATTCGGAATGCGCTTCGGGGTCTCGATCAGGCCGAGGACCGGCATGAGCACGAGGAAGAAGCCAAAGTAGTAGAGGGTGCCGAGCTGCGAGAGGATGACGTAGATGCCTTCCGCCGGCATGGCGCCGAGCCAGCCGAGCAGGATGGCGTTGGCGACGAACAGCCAGAAGAACAGCTTGTACCAGGGGCGGTAGACGGCCGAGCGGACCTTGGACGTGTCGAGCCAGGGCAGGAAGAACAGCACGATGATCGCGCCGAACATCACGAGGACGCCGCCAAGCTTGGAGTCGATCGGGCCGACGTTGAAGGTGATGGCGCGCAGCATCGCGTAGAACGGCAGGTAATACCATTCCGGAACGATGTGGGCGGGGGTCTTCAGCGGATCGGCCGGGATGTAGTTGTCCGGGTGGCCGAGATAGTTCGGCATGTAGAAGATGAACCAGGCGAAGACGATCAGGAAGACCGATACGCCGAGCGCGTCCTTCAGCGTGGCATAGGGCGTGAAGGCGACCGTGTCGGTCTTGGACTTCACCTCGACGCCGGTCGGGTTGGTCTGGCCGGTGACGTGCAGCGCCCAGACGTGCAGGACGACGACGCCCGCGATCATGAACGGCAGCAGGTAGTGCA
>CAMLOC010000203.1 GCA_946481465.1 uncultured Shinella sp.
CCATGCAGCGCCTCGCCGACATCCTCGACGCTCCCGTCGACCGCCCGACCATCCTGGAGACCACCGCGCTCGGCGCCGCCTGGCTCGCCGGCCAGCGCGCCGGCGTCTGGCCGGACCGCAAGGGGTTCGCCAAGTCCTGGGCGCGGGATACGCGCTTCGAGCCCAAGATGGACGAGAAGACCCGTGCGGTGAAGATCAGGGGCTGGAAGGATGCGGTGCGGCGGACGCTGAGCGCGGGGTAGGTCCAGGCGGTTCTTCGCGGGTTCTTCCTGCTGGCGCGTCACTCTCTTTCGTCATCCTCGGGCTCGACCCGAGGATCCATGCCCTAAACTCTGTGCGTGCCGTTTCGGTGGATCCTCGGGTCGAGCCCGAGGATGACGGAGGAGAGGGCGGAGGATGAACAAAGGGCGCGCGCCCGGCCATATCGCCCCGGTCGCTGTTTCACGCCCGATCAAAAATATTCCGGTGCGCCCTGTCGGTGGAGACGTTACTCCTACGTCTTCCAACCAACGGGAGTTCATCATGCTGTATGCCGTTCTCTGCTACGACGCCGAAAGTGAAGTCAACGCCTGGTCGAAGGAGCTCGACGCGAAGGTCATGGCCGATCTCGGGGCGGTCAACCAGCGCTATGCCGAGGCCGGCAAGCTCGGCCCCGTCGCGCGGCTGATGCCGACGACGGCCGCCGTCACCGTGCGCAAGGGCGCGACGGACGATATCGTCATGGACGGCCCCTTCGCCGAGACCAAGGAACAGTTCCTCGGCTTCTTCGTGCTCGACGTGGAGACGCTGGAGGAGGCGATCACCTTCGCCCGCGAGCTTTCGGCGGTCAATCCGGCGAACGGCACCTATGAGGTCCGGCCGCTGCAGTATTTCAATCCGGGAGTGCCCATCGGATGACAGAGCTTGCCTGGATCGACCTCGCGCTGACCTCGGCGCGCCCGCAGGCCATGGGGGCGCTCCTGCGCTATTTCCGTGATCTCGACATGGCGGAGGAGGCCTATCAGGAGGCGTGTCTTCGCGCGCTGAAGACCTGGCCCGACAAGGGCCCGCCGCGCGATCCGGCGGCCTGGCTCATCTTCGTCGGCCGCAACAGCGGCATCGACCAGGTGAGGAAACGCGCCAGGCACCAGCCGCTGCCGCCCGAGGAGGTGCTGTCCGACCTGGAGGATACGGAGAGCGACCTTGCCGACCGGCTGGACGGCGCGCATTACCGCGACGACATCCTCCGCCTGCTCTTCGTCTGCTGCCACAAGGACCTGCCGGCGACCCAGCAGATCGCGCTGGCGCTGCGCGTCGTCTCGGGCCTGTCGGTCCGGCAGATCGCGCGCGCCTTCCTCGTCTCGGAGGCGGCGATGGAGCAGCGCATCACCCGGGCGAAGGCGAAGGTGGGCGCCGCCGGCATTCCCTTCGAGACGCCGGATGCGGTGGCGCGGGCCGAACGGCTCGGCCTCGTCGCGGCGATGATCTATCTCGTCTTCAACGAGGGCTATTCGGCCGGCGCGCCGGACAAGGCGGACACGCCCTTCTGCGCCGAGGCGATCCGGCTGGCGCGGCTGCTCCTGAAGCTCTTTCCGGCCGAGCCGGAGATCATGGGCCTGACGGCGCTGCTCCTGCTCCAGCATTCGCGGCTTGCGGCCCGCTTCGACCGCGACGGGCAGATCGTGCTGCTGGAGGACCAGGACCGCTCCCTCTGGAACCGCAGCCTGATCGACGAGGCGCTGGTGCTGATCGACAAGGCGATCCGCCACCGCGCGCCCGGCGCCTTCCAGGTCCAGGCGGCGATCGCCGCGCTGCATGCCCGCGCGAAGACGGCGGCGGAGACGGACTGGCTGGAGATCGACCTGCTCTACCAGACGCTGGAGCGCCTGCAGCCCTCGCCGGTGGTGCGGCTCAACCGGGCCGTCGCCGTTTCCAAGCAACAGGGGCCGGAGGCGGCGCTGGCGCTGATCGAGCCGCTCGCCGACAAACTGAACGGCTACTTCTATTTCCACGGCCTGCGCGGCGGCCTGCTGAAGCAGCTCGGCCGCTACGGCGAGGCGCACGAGGCCTTCGACCGGGCCATCGCGCTTGCCACCACCTCGGCCGAGGCCGCCCATATCCGCCAGCATCTCGACAGCCTGCAGCGCGATCGGGCCGCGGCCGAAAAATAACCGGGTTTCGATGTCGGACTGGCCGTCCGCCGCGCGTCCTTGAGGCGAACCACAGAACATATCCAGCGAGGAGACAGACATGACCGATGCCGAGATCAAGCCCGCGAGCAACCGCGAACTGGTGCTGACCCGCGTGCTGAACGCCACGCCCGCCCAGCTCTTCAAGGCCTGGACGACGCCCGACCTGATGAAGGAATGGTTCGCGCCGAAACCCTACGAGACGCCGGTCATCGAGATCGAGCCGCGCGACGGCGGCATGTTCCGCACCGTCATGACCGGCCCGGACGGCTTCCACATGGACAATACCGGCATCTTCCTGAAGGTGGAGAAGGACAGGCGCATCATCACGACCGATGCCTTCGGCCCGGACTGGAAGCCGACCGAAAAGGCCTTCTTCAGCGCCGAGATCCTTTTCGACGACCTCGGCGACGGCAGGACCCGCTACACCGCCATCGCCCGCCACTGGACCGTCGAGGACTGCGAGATGCACGAGAAGATGGGTTTCCACGAGGGCTGGGGCCAGGTGGCGACGCAGCTCGAGGCGGTGGCCGCGCGGCTCTGAGGGAGGCGCTTTGCATTGCCCTCCATATGTAGTAATGTTGCTACGAATGGAGGGCGCCATGACAGTCATGTCCAGCCGCGAATTCAATCAGGATACGGGCAAGGCCAAGAAGGCCGCTGAAAATGGCCCCGTCTTCATCACGGATCGTGGCCGGCCGGGCCATGTCCTGCTTTCCATGGAAGATTACAGGCGGTTGGTCAGCGGCGAGAAGACGCTTGCCGACCTGCTGGCCATGCCGTCTGGCGAGGATGTGGAGTTCGAACCACCGAAGCTTTCCGATATCGGTGTGAAACCGGCGGATCTTGGCTGATGTACCTGCTCGACACGAATATCGTGTCCGAACTGCGGAAAACCTCCTCCGGCCGCGTCGACGCCCATGTTTTGCGCTGGTCGCAATCGGTGCCGCCGCCGCTCTGCCATATCTCGGCAATGTCGATGCTTGAACTGGAGATCGGCGTGCGCCAGATGGAGCGCCGGGACAAGCGGCAAGGACTGGCTCTCCGCCGCTGGCTGGACGAGGTGGTGCTGCCGTTCTTCGCCGGGCGTGTCCTTCCGGTCGATCTTGCCGTGGCGCTACGCTGCGCGGAGCTGTCGGTTCCCGATCGGCGGCCGGAGCGGGATGGCTTGATCGGCGCGACGGCTCACGTTCACAACATGATTCTCGTCACGCGCAATGTCGCGGATTTCACGGAGATGGACATCCGCCTGCTGAACCCTTGGCTCGCCGGGTGAACACACTGTTTCCCGCATGGCCCTTTCAACCCGCCCGCGCCAGCCATATCTCCGGGCAAATCCCTCTTGCCTGGAACATCCCATGGAACTTGGCCTCTATACATTCGCCGACGTCGATCCCAATGCCGCCGACAAGGGGCGGGAAGGGGAGCGGCGGCTGAAGGATCTCCTGGAGGAGATCGAGCTTGCCGATCGGGTCGGGCTCGACGTCTTCGGGCTCGGCGAGCATCACCGGGCGGACTATGCCGCCTCGGCGCCCGCCGTCGTGCTGGCCGCCGCCGCGGCGCGCACGAAAACCATCCGGCTGACGAGCGCGGTGACGGTGCTCTCCTCGGACGATCCGGTGCGCGTCTTCCAGCAGTTCTCGACGGTCGACCTTCTTTCCGGCGGGCGGGCGGAGATCATGGCCGGGCGCGGCTCGTTCATCGAATCCTTCCCGCTCTTCGGCTATGCGCTCGATGACTACGACCGGCTCTTCGAGGAGAAGCTGGACCTGCTTCTGGCGCTCAACGAGAGCGAAACCGTGTCGTGGAACGGCACGATGCGCCCGCCGCTGCCGGGGCTCGGCGTCTATCCGCGCCCGGCGCATGGCCGCCTGCCGATCTGGATCGCCGTCGGCGGCACGCCGCAATCGGTGGCGCGGGCGGGGGCGTACGGTCTGCCGCTGGCGCTTGCCATCATCGGCGGCACGCCGTCGCGCTATGCGCCGCTCTTCGATCTCTACCGCGAGGCCGCGCGCCGCGCCGGGCAGGATCCGGGCAGGTTGAAGACCAGCATCAACGTGCACGGCTTCATCGCCGATACCGCCGCGGCTGCGGCCGATACCTTCTACGCCCCGCAGGCCGAGGTGATGAACCGCATCGGCCGCGAGCGCGGCTGGGGGCCGACGAGCCGGGCGCAGTTCGACCAGTCGACAGGGCCGACCGGCCATCTCTTCCTCGGCGATCCCGAGACGGTGGCGCGGAAGATCGTCGCCCATCACCGGATCTTCCGCAACGACCGGTTCCTGCTGCAGATGGCGATCGGCCCGATGCCGCACGAGGCGGTGCTGCGCGGCATAGAGCTCTACGGCACGAAGGTCGCCCCGCTGGTGCGCGAGATGCTGGCGGACGATGTGAAGGATGGCGAGGCCGCTTCCGCCTGACAGCGGCGCGCGGGCATGCTAAGAGGCCCGCGAAAGCGAGATGCGATGACCCTGGAAAACGATGAAGACCTCAACGGCCTGAAGGCCATCGGCCGGATTTGCGCCAATGTGCTGCAGCATATGTCGACCGCCATCCGGCCGGGCATGACGACGGCCGAGCTCGACCTGATCGGCCGGCGCATGCTGGAGGCGGCGGGCGCGCGCTCGGCGCCCGAAAGCTGCTACGCCTTTCCGGGCGCGACCTGCATCAGCGTCAACGAAGAAGTCGCGCACGGCATTCCGGGCGACCGGGTGATCGGCGAGGGCGACCTTGTCAACATCGACGTGTCGGCCGAACGCGACGGCTATTTCGCCGATACCGGCGCCTCCTTCACGGTCGGGCGCTCGACGCCGGCCGTCGAGCGCCTCTGCCGCGACGGCAAGCGTGCGCTCTGGGTCGGGCTGAAATCGGTGAAGGCCGGCAAGCCGCTTGCCGAAGTGGGCAACGCCATCGGCGAATTCGCCCGCAAGAACCGCTACACGCTGATCGCCAACCTCGCCAGCCACGGCGTCGGCCGCTCGCTGCACGAGGAGCCGACGGAAATCGCCACCTGGCCGGATCCGCAGGAAAAGCGCCGCATGACGGAAGGCCTCGTCTTCACCGTCGAGCCCTTCCTCTCGCTCGGCGCCAACTGGGCGGAAGGCGGCGACAAGGACGAGTGGACGCTCTACAGCGAGCCGCGCGCGCCGACGGTGCAGTTCGAACACACGGTTGTCGCCACGCGCAACGGGCCGCTGGTGGTGACGCTGCCGGGCTGACGCTTCAACGCCGCTGATCGGGCGATCAATAAATATCGTTTGCCGCGCTCATGTTGCAGTGCGATGGTCGCGGCATGATGCATCGCACACCCGCCCTGTCGCACGAGCCCGTCCGGGCGGCACTCGCCGGCGCGCTCGCCATGGCCGTCGCCATGGGGCTGGGCCGTTTCTTCTACACGCCCGTGCTGCCCGGCATGATGGCCGGCCTCGGGCTGAATGCCGCCGATGCCGGCATCATCGCGGCGGCGAATTTCGCGGGCTACCTCCTAGGCGCGGTGCTGGCGGCCTATGGCTGGGCGGCCGGGCTGGAACGGCGCCTCGCGCTCGGCGCGCTGGTGTCCACCGTGCTGCTGCTCTTTGCCATGGGGCTCCTCTCCGGCGTCGCGGCGCTCTCCGTCGTGCGGTTCCTCGCCGGCCTCGCCAGCGCCTTCGCCATGATCTTTACCTCCGGCATCGTGCTCAATATCGGTCTCAGGCACCGGGATCCGGGCGTGCAGATGGTGCATTTCTCCGGTGTCGGCGTGGGCATCGCGGTCTCCGCCCTGCTCGTCTACCTCCTGTCGCTGGCCCCGCTTCCGGGCCTTGCCGCCTGGCGGGTCGACTGGCTTGCCGGCGCGGCGCTCGGCGCCGCGGGCCTTGCCGCCGTCCTGGCCCTCCTGCCGCGCCAGGAGGGCGGCGCCTCCGCGCTGCGCGAGCCGGCGATCGTCTGGACGCGGCCGCTGGTCGCCCTGACGGCAAGCTACGGCCTCTTCGGTATCGGCTATGTCGTGACAGCCACCTTCATCGTCGCCATCGCGCGGGAAGGGGTGCAAAGCCCGCTGCTCGAATGCCTCACCTGGCTCGTGACGGGGATTGCCGCCGCGCTCTCGCTCTTCGCCTGGAAGCGCGTGGAGCGACGGTGCGGCGTGGCGATGGCCTATGTGCTGGCGATCCTCGTGGAGACGGCGGGCGTCGCGGCCACGGTGACGCTGCCGTCTCCCTGGTCGGCGCTCATCGGCGGGGCGCTGCTCGGGCTCACCTTCATGGTGATCACCGCCTACGGCCTTCAGCTCGGGCGGGTTCTCGCCAGCCGGAGCCCGCGCCAGGTCCTGGCGCTGATGACGGCCGCCTTCGGCGTCGGGCAGATCCTCGGGCCGCTCGGGGCGGGGTTCCTGGCCGCGCGCACGGGAAGCTACGTCCTGCCCAGCCTTGCAGCCGCCGGCATCCTGTTCCTGGCCGCCGGCATCGCCGTTCTCGGCGGGACGCTTTCCATTAAATCTCGGTAATCCGGGCGCTCGGCGATTGTTGCGATGCGCAAACTCCTCTAGGTTCTGCGCGAACCGGCGGCGCTGCCGCCCCATGCAAACGAGAGTTTCGCACCTTGTTCCATTCCTTCTTCCCGCAGCCGAAGTTGTTCTTCACCTCAGCC
>CAMLOC010000204.1 GCA_946481465.1 uncultured Shinella sp.
CAGGAGGTCCGGCTCGAACACCAGGGCGCGGGCGATGGCGACGCGCTGCTGCTGGCCGCCGGAAAGCTCGTTGATGCGCCGGCTGCCGTAGCCGCCGAGGCGCACGAGATCGAGATAGCGCTCCACCTTCTCCGGAATGCGGCGCGCGTCGTGGCGGCGCATCTTCAGCGGGAAGGCGACGTTCTCGGCCGCGGTCATGTGGGGGAAGAGCGCCAGCTTCTGGAATACCATGCCGATGGCCCGGCCATGCGGCGGGACGGCGCTGACGGGCTGGCCGTTGATGAAGATCTCGCCGCCGGTCGGCCGGTCGAAGCCGGCGATCATGCGCAGCAGGGTCGTCTTGCCGGAACCCGAGGGCCCGAGAATAGTGAGGAACCGGCCTTTCGGCAGGTCGAAGGATGCGCTCTTCACGGCATGGACAGTGCCGAAGACCATGCTGACATCCTTGACGGAAACCGCAATCCGGTCGACTTGCTCGACCGCATCCTGCCCGGCATCGACAACGCCCATGCTATTCCCCTGTGCTGCCCTCACGGCGACGCGGGGCCGCTGGAAGGCTTCCTCTTGCCGCTCGATCCGCGGGCGTGCGACCGAGCATTCCACGCGGTTGTCTATACATATGCATACAAGCTCCGTCAATCGGATTTGCGCATTTTTTGCACCGCAAAGACAAGCGCTTAAAATTTGTGCAAACGCGAAAAACCGCGCCCGCAGGGCGTCACGGCCGAACGGGCAGAGGCGCCGCAGTCAGATCGAGGCAAGGTAGCCGCCGTCGACCGGAATGCAATGGCCGGTGACATAGGCGGCGGCATCGCTGCACAGGAAAACGGCCACGCCGCCGATATCGCCCTCGCCGCCGAAGCGGCGCTGCGGGATCTTGTCCAGCATCCGCGCCTGCCAGTCCTCGTTCTCGTAGAACGCCTCCGTCATGGCGGTGCGGAAATAGCCGGGCGCGATGGCGTTGACGCGGATGTCGTGCGGCGCCCATTCCGTGGCGAGCGCCCGCGTCATGCCGAGAAGACCGGATTTCGACGCGCCATAGGGCACGGCGGTCGGGATGCCGACATAGGAGGTCAGCGAGCAGAGGTTGACGATCGCGCCGCCCCCGGTACCGGCCATGATGCGGCCGGCCGCCTGCGCGCAGAAGAAGGCGCCCTTCAGGTTCGTCGAGAGGATCGATTCCCACAGCGCCTCGTCGACATCGAAGGACGGACGGACATTCTCGAAACCGGCATTGTTGATGAGGATATCGAGGCCGCCGAGCGCATCGGCCGCCGCCTTCACCCCCTCCGCACAGGCCTGCGGGTCGCGCACGTCCTGCGCCAGCGCCACACAGCGCCGGCCGGCCTTCTCCACCAGCGCCCGGGTCTCGGCAAGACCGTCGAGCGAGCGTGCCGTCACGGCAATGTCCGCACCAGCCTCGGCAAGCGCCAGCGCGATGGCCTGACCGATCCCGCGACTGGCCCCCGTGACGAGCGCCCGGCGGCGGGAGAGATCGAAGATCGGACGGTTCATGGCGGCACCTCGTTTGGCTTCCTGGCAAATGACAGCACTTCAATGGGAAAATGTCTATACATATGTACAGACCGAAATTCCCGTCGTATGAATGCGCATGGCAAACTGATCGCATGGAGCCGCAAAATGGCAGACCCTTCAAGCCTGATCCGGGGAGAAATACGCTCGATCGCACCGTACAATGCCGGGCTGACGCTCGAAGAGGTGCGGGCGACATACCGGGTGGACACCATCGCCAAGCTCGGCTCCAACGAGAACCCCCTCGGCCCCTCCCCGGCATTGCGGCGCCTGTTTTCCGATATCGGCGAACTTGCCCGGCTCTACCCCGATCCGCAGGGCCGCGCCCTGTGCGCCCGGCTGGCCGACAGCCTCGGCGTTAACGCCGACCAGATGATCCTCGGCAACGGTTCGGAGGACCTGATCGGCGTGATCTGCCGCTCGGTCGTGCGCCCCGGCGACACGGTGGCGACGCTCTACCCCTCCTTCCCGCTGCACGAGGACTACACGACGCTGATGGGCGGCCGGGTCGAGCGCGTGCCGGTGACGGAGGACCTCACCGTCGACATGCCGGCGCTCCTTGCCGCCGCGGCGCGCAAGCCGCGCATGCTGATGTTCTCCAACCCGATGAACCCGGTCGGCTGCTGGCTGACGCCCGATGCAATGGCACAGGTCGCCGCCGCGCTCGACGCCGAGACGCTGCTGGTCGTCGACGAGGCCTATGCCGAATATGCCGCCGGCGACGACTACCCGTCGGCCATCGACATGCTGAACGGCAAGGACATCCCCTGGGTCGTGCTGCGCACCTTCTCCAAGGCCTATGGCCTTGCGGGCCTTCGCATCGGCTACGGCGTCGTCAGCGACAGCGGTCTGTGCGATTTCTTCAATCGTGCCCGCACGCCCTTCAACACCAATGCCATCGCCCAGGCATCCGCGATCGCCGCCCTCGACGATCCGGACCATCTGGCGCGGTCGGTCGCCGCCGCCCTTGGGGAGCGGGAGCGCATGAAAACGGCCCTTGCCGCCGCCGGCTATCGCATCGCCCCCTCGAAGGGCAACTTCCTCTTCGTCGACGTCGGCAGGGACGCATCGGAACTCAACCTGGCGCTGCTTGCGCGCGGCGTCATCGTCAAGCCGTGGAAACAGCCGGGCTTCGAGAGCTTCATCCGCGTCAGCATCGGCGCGCCGGAGGAGAACGACCATTTCCTCCGCGCGCTCGGGGAGGCGGAAGCCGGATGATCGGCGGCGAATGAGGCTACCCGCGCGCGTCTCCATGTTCTAGAACGCCCCCACGACATGGATGCACCGGAGGTTTGCCGTGAGCCAGAACAACAAGACCATCGCCACCTGGTATGTCGATCCGGACGCCGAAGACCGGATGGCCGACGGCCATGCGCCGATCTGGCGGCACCTGATCGACCTGATCGTCGAGCGCGACCTCAGCCAGAAGAGCGTGCTCGATTTCGGCTGCAACCAGGGTGGCCTCCTGCGGCATCTCTATGCCATCCGCCCCTTCCGCAAGGCCCTCGGCATCGATATCGCCGAGCAGTCGGTCGCCAAGGCAGAAGCCTTCAAGGGCAACATGCCCGTCCAGCATGCCGTCGGCGGAACGCTCGAGGGCTGGGTCGAGGAATTCGATCTGGCGATCAGCCATGAGGTGATCTATCTCGTCGAGGATATCGGCGCCCATGCCGCCGATATCTTCAAGGCCTTGAAGTCGGGCGGGGTCTATTACGCCGTCACGGGCTGCCACACAGACAATCCGCTCTGGCCGAAGTGGCGCGATCTCGTCGCCAAGCGCACGAACACGGTCGTCCAGGACCGGTCGGTCACCGACTATGCCAGGGCCTTCGCCAAGGCCGGCTTCGAGGTCTCCGGCCGCAAGCTGGAATTCGACGGCTTCATCCCGTTCTTCGAGGACGGCTGGACGCCCGACTTCGCCGATGCCATGGACTACTACACGCAGACCAAGGTCGTCTTCCGGCTCGTCAAGAACCCGGCCGGTGCAGCCTCGTAAGCTCGACGTCGAAATGGGGCGGCTTGCCGGGCGCGACCTCGACGAACCGCCCCTTCACCCGGAAGGTGCTTTCGATCAGGCCGCTTTCAGAAAGCGCTCTCGGCGCGCCGTCGAAGCGTAGCTCGCCCCGTTCCAGAAGAGAGATGCGGTCGCTGACGGCGATCGCCTGGTTGATGTCGTGGATCGCCATCAGGATCGTCACGCCACGCTCGCGGCTGAGACGATGCACGAGGTCCAGCACCTCCACCTGGTAGCCGATGTCGAGGAAGGACGTCGGCTCGTCGAGGAGAAGGATCCCCGCCTCCTGCGCCAGCGCCGCCGAAATCCACGCTCGCTGGCGCTCACCCCCGGAGAGTTCCTGCAGCGTCCGGTCGGAGAAGCTTGTGAGCCCCGTGCTTTCCAGCGCCCATTCGATGGCCGCCTCGTCCTTGCGGTCATAGGAGCGGAACAGGCCGACATGGGGAAAACGGCCCTGGCGCACGAGCTGGGCGACCGTCATTTCGTCCGGCGCGGCCGGCTGCTGCGGCAGGAAGGCGAGCTTCTTCGCGATGGCGCGCCGCGACAGCGAGGCGACCGCGACGCCTTCGATTTCGGCCCTGCCGCCCGAGGGCGCGATCAGCCCGGCCAGCGCCTGGAGCGCGGTGCTCTTTCCCGATCCGTTCGGGCCGATGAGCGCGCGGATCTCCCCCTTTTCCATCGAAAGGGAAAAGTCGGCCAATGCCGTGCGGCGACCATAGCGGACCGACAAATTGGAAGCGCTGAGCGGCATGGGCGACCTCACGGAGCCTTGCGCAGGAGCGCAAGCAGGACGGGAACGCCCATCAGGGCGGTGACGACGCCGATCGGCACTTCCTCCGGCCCGCCGGCGAGCCGGCCGATGAGATCGCCAAGGGTGACGGCGACCGCGCCGAGCACGACGGTGAGCGGAAGGACCAGCGGAAAATGGCGCCCGGCAAGGAAGCGCGCCAGATGCGGAACGATGAGGCCGACGAAGACGACCGGCCCGACGGCACCGACGGCGCTGGACGCAAGCGCGCAGGAGACGAGCAGGACGAGCGAGAACTGCCTTTTGTAGGACAGCCCGAAGGAACGGGCGACCGTCGCATCGAAGCGCAGCAGGATCAGCGGACGGTAGATCAGCGGCAGCATGGCAAGGCCCGCGATCGTGAAGGGCAGCAGGAAGAGTGCGTGATCCCAGGTCCGGGCGTAAAGACTGCCGGAGAGCCATTCCAGGATGATCTCGATGCGCGCCGAGCCCCACCCGGCGATGAGGCCGATGGCGAGCGCATGGAGCACCGCGCCGATGGCGATGCCGCAGAGCGTGATGCGCAGCGGGCTGAGGTCGAGGCGGAAGGCGAGGAGGTAGATGACCCCGCCCGCGAGCATGCCGCCGGCCATCCCGGCGGGCGGCAGCCAGGCGATCGGCAACTCGTTGACGGAATAGGAATCGGGATTGGCAAGATAGACCGAGAAGAGGAGGAAGACCGTCACGGTCAGGGTCGCGCCCTGCGAGACCCCCATCAGCGAGGGGTCGGCGAGCGGATTGCGCGTGATGGTCTGGAGGAGCAGGCCCGCAAGCGCGAACTGCACCCCGGCGAGGATGCCCGTCACGATGCGCGGCAGCCGGATGTCGAGAATGATCGAGCGCGCTTCCGGCGACCCGGTTCCCGTCAGCGTCGACAGGACGTCCCCGGCGGGGAGGTCGACGATGCCGAGGAAGACGGCGGCGACGAAGGAGAGGAGGACGAGCGCCAGGGCGGCGGGCAGGACCCACCGGCCGGGCTGGCCGATGGCCGGGGCATTCGCGCTCATGCGCCCTCTCCCTTGAAGTCGAGCCGGCCGCGCTGGATGAGATAGACGAAGAACGGCCCCCCGAGCAGGGCGGTGACGATGCCGACCGGCAGCTCCTTGGGGATGGCGGCGGTTCGCGCGACGAGATCGGCCGCCGTCACGATCAACGCGCCGACGGCGGCGGCAAGGCCGATCTCCAGCGCCGTGCCGCGCGGCCGCAGCAGCCGTGCGATATGCGGCGCGGCAAGGCCGACGAACGCCACCGGCCCGGCGACGGGGGCGACGCCCGCCACGGGGCAGATGCCGAGCAGCAGCAGCACCGGCTTCCAGAACGTGAGTTGCACGCCCATCGCAGCCGCCGAATGGTCGTCGAGGGCGAACATTGCGAGGATCCGGTGGAAGAACAAGGCCCCCGCCACCCCGACCAGCACCCATGGCAGCATCTGGAGAAGGTGCCCCCAGGTCCGGCCCGCAAAGCCGCCGGCCAGCCAGAACAGCAGCGCCGTCGATTGCGGCCCGGCAAACAGCAGCACATAGATCGTGATCGCGCCGAGGAAGAGCGAGACGCTGACGCCGCCGAGCGCCAGATGGAGCGGATGGCTGCGGCCGCCGCGCGCCACCCAGAAGGTCACCGACGCCGCCGCGAGCCCGCCGGCAAGCCCGACGAGCGGATAATAGGCGCCCGAAACGGACGGCAGGAAGACGAAGCAGGTGACGATCGGCGCGATCGCCCCGGCGGTGACGCCGGTAATTCCGGGATCGGCGAGCGGATTGCGGGTGAGCGACTGGAGAAGATAACCCGAGACGGCAAGGCCCGCCCCGGCCGTCGCCGCCGCGAGGCTGCGCGGCAGCCGCAACGTCCATACGAGGATCGCTTCGATCTTGCCGTCAGGGCTGAAGAGCGCCCGAAGCACGGCTTCGAAAGACAGCATCCGCGCGCCCGGCATCAGCCCCACCGCGATGACGAGAAGGGTCGCGACGACGATAAGGCCGATGGCTATCGAGGATTTGCGTGCGTCCATCGTCGTCGCGGTCGGTCGGTTTACTTCTGGAGTTCGGCCGGGATGATCTTGGCCGCTTCCGCCTTCACGTCAACCTTGGGGAAGACATCCGGATAGAGGTAATGGGCCGCTTCGCGCAGCACGATTTCGCGCGCGATCGGGCCATTGGTCTCCACCCACTGATCGCCGACATAGAAGACCCGGTTGTTCTTGACCGCCGTGAGCTCCTTCCAGATCGGGTTGTTCTCGTGCGGGCGGTCCGGGCCGTAGTCGTAGATGAAGAGGACTTCGGGATCCTTCTCCAGCATGGTCTCCAGGCTGAGGTCGATGCCGAAATCGCCGCCCGGTGTCATCGCGCCGGCGATGTTCTCGCCGCCGACAGCGTTCACGATCGAGGCGGAGGTGTTCTCGTCATGGAAGGCGAAGGGGACTTCGCCACCCCACAT
>CAMLOC010000205.1 GCA_946481465.1 uncultured Shinella sp.
GCCATCCTGGCGATGGGGATGCCGGCCAAGGCCGCCGCCTCGCCATGTTCGGCGATATAGGCTTCGGCCATTTCGGTGCGCACCCAGCCCGGTGCGAGCGCGACGGCGGTAACGCCCTCGTGCCCGTGGCTCTGCGCGATGGATTTGGTGAGGTTGATCAGCGCGGCCTTGGAGGCGCCGTAGGCCATGGCGCTGGACGTATAGCCGCGCTGGCCGGCGCGGCTCGCCATGTTGACGATCCGCCCGCCGCCATTCGCGCGGAAATGCTGGATGGCGAGCTTCGACAGATCGACCGCCGAGAGGAAGTTGACCCGCATCTCGCGCGCCCAGACGCTCTGCCATTCCTCCATCGGCGCGTCTATGGCGACCTCGGAGCGGATGCCGGCATTGTTGACAAGGCCGGTCAGCCGACCGGCGGCGGCAAGCGCGCCCTCCCACAGCCTTTCCGGCCCGGCCGGGTCCGCCAGATCGGCCGGCACGCACCAGCCCCTGCCGTCCAGCGCCTTCACCAGCGCCTCGGCGGCATCGCGGTTGCGGCCGTAATGGACGACGACATTCGCCCCCTCCGCCACGAGCGCCCGGCAGATCGCCTGCCCTATTGCGCCCGTCGCGCCGGTCACGAGGATGGATTGTCCCGACAGTCTCATAGGTCCCCCACCTGCGGACCCCAGGTGTCCGACAGGGCGAAGCCCTCCCCGAACGGGTCCTGCGGATCGAGCCGCAATTGCTGGCGGCCGAAGACATAGCCCCGGCCGGTAATGCGCGGCAGAACGGCGGGGCGGCCGCCGACCGTGGTCTCCCCCAGGATCTCGGCGGTGAATTCGCCGCCGATAATGCTGCGCGAGACGCGACTGTCGCCGGTCTTCGCGCGGCCCCGCGCATGAAGGATCGCGAGATTGGCCGAGGAGCCCGTGCCGCAGGGCGAGCGATCCACCCGGCCGGGCTTCAGCGTCGTGCAGGTGAGGACCGAGCCGTCCGGCTGGTACTCGCGGAACATGACGTAGGCGATCCCGTCGAGCCCGGGGATTTCCGGATGCCCGACCTCGACCTGCCTGGCCAGCAGCGCCTTGATTTCGGTGCCCGCCTCGGCAAGCGCCCGGGCGTCCTCCGGCACGATGCGCAGCCCCACCTGCCCGACGTCGATCTGGGCGTAGAACACGCCGCCGAAGGCGATGTCGCCGGTGATCCGGCCCCATTGCGGCGTGTCGATAGCGACGTCGAGCGCATGGACGAAGGCCGGGACGTTGTCGAGGCTGACCGACAGGCAGCGCCCGCCTTCACAGCGCGCCCGGGCGACGATCAGCCCGGCCGCCGTATCGAGCCGCACGACCGTTTCCGGCTCGCGCATCGCCACGCGGCCGCTTTCCAGAAGCGCGGTCACGACGCAGATGCAGTTTGAGCCGGACATCGGATGGGCGCGGTCCGGCTGCAGCACGATGAAGGCCGCGTCGGCATCCGGCCGGGTCGGCGGCAGGAGCAGGTTCGTCGTGTGCACGACCTGCGCGCGCGGCTCGCGCGTCAGGAAGAGCCGCAGCGAGGGGTCGACCTCGTTGAGATGGTTCATCTTGTCGAGGACGGTCGCGCCGGGAATCCCGGGCGCGCCGGCGACGAGGACATTGCCGCTCTCGCCCTGGCAATGGACGAGCAGGATATCGAGCGCCTTGTCGAAGGTCATTTCAGATACCATCCCCACGGCTCCTCGCTGACGAGGCGGGTGATCTGCTTCGTCTCCAGGTAGTTGTCGAGGCCCCAGCGGCCGAGTTCGCGGCCGATGCCGGACTGCTTGTAGCCGCCCCACGGCGCCTCGGTGAAGGTCGGCTGCGAGCAGTTGATCCAGACGATGCCGGCGCGGAAGGCCTTTGCCACGCGCTCGCAGCGTTCGTCGTCCGCCGACATGACGGCGGCGGCAAGGCCGAAGCGGGAATCGTTGGCAAGCCGGATCGCCTCCTCCTCCGTCTCGAAGGGGCGGATGCAGACGACCGGGCCGAAGATCTCCTCCACCCAGGCGTCGCTGTCGAGCGCCATATCGGTGAGGATGGTCGGGGCAACCCAGAAGCCCTTGTCGAAGCCGTCGTGGCGGCCGCCGCAGGCGACGGTCGCGCCCTGCTCCACGGCGCGGTCGATATGGCGCAGCACGTCCTCGTACTGGCCCCTGTTGACGAGCGGGCCGAGCAGCGTGCCCTCGTCGAGGCCGTTGCCCATCCTGATCTTCCCGGCTTCCTCGACCAGCCGCGCCAGCAGCTTCGGATAGAGCGCAGCCTCCACCAGCACGCGCGAGGTGGCCGAGCAGACCTGGCCCTGGTTCCAGAAGATGCCGAACATGATCCATTCGACGGCCTTGTCGATATCGCTGTCGGCGAAGACGACGAAGGGCGACTTGCCGCCGAGCTCCAGGCTGATGCGCTTGATGTCCTTCGCGCCCGCCGCCATGATGCGCGAGCCGACCGGGCCGGAACCGGTGAAGGCGACCTTGTCGACCGCGGGGTGCTCGACCAGCGCCTGCCCGACGACCGAGCCCTTGCCGGAAAGAACGTTCAACACGCCCCTCGGCAGGCCCGCGGTTTCGGCGATAACGCCGAGCTCCAGCGCCGTCAGCGAGGTGGTCTCGGCGGGCTTCAGGATCATCGTGCAGCCGGCCGCGAGCGCCGGCGCGACCTTCCAGGAGGCCATCAGCAGCGGATAGTTCCACGGCACGATGGCCACGGCGACGCCGAGCGGCTCGCGCACGGCCTTGGAGACGAAGCGCGCATCGGCAAGCTTCACCGCTTCGACCTCGCCGTCCAGTTCCTCGGCGAGATCGGCATAGAAATCGAAGCAGCCGGCGGCGTCCGCCAGGTCCCATTCGGATTCGGGCAGCGGCTTGCCGTTGTCGCGGGTCTCCAGCCGCGCCAGTTCCGGCAGGCGATCACGGATGCCCTGTGCGATGGCGCGCAGATATTTCGCCCGCTCCCTGCCGGAAAGGCGCGGCCAGGGGCCGTTGTCGAAGGCCTCGCGCGCCGCCCTCACGGCCAGTTCCGCCTCGGCCGCGCCGGCGGCGGCGATATGGTGGAAAACCTCTTCGGTCGCCGGATCGATCACCGGAAGCATGGCGCCGTCGGCCGGGGCGACCCATTTTCCATCGATGAAAAGCGTGTTCTGCATGATGTCCTCACAGGAATTACGTCTAGAAGCGGTCGATGCGGTAGGGGCGCATGTCAAGGGGCGGCGTCGCGCCGGTGATCAGGTCGCCCATCAGGCGGGCGGTCGTAGCGGCATAGGTGACGCCGAGATGGCCGTGGCCGGTGGCGTAGAAGACGCCCGGCACCCTTGCCGAGGCCGACATGACCGGGACGGTATCCGGCAAGGCCGGGCGATGGCCCATCCATTCGGAAAAGTCCTCGCAGCGCAGGTTCGGCAGCGCCGTCTGCGCCCGCCGCACGGTGATCTTCGAGCGGCGATAGTCCGGCGGCGCATCGAGGCCGGCCATCTCCACCGTGCCGCCGACGCGGATGCCGCCCGCCGTCGGCGTGACCATGAAGGCGCGGGCCGGCCAGATGATCGAATGGCGCATGGAAATGCCGGGCGCCATGATCTGCGTGTGATAGCCGCGCTCCGTCTCGAGCGGTATCGGCTCGCCCAGCATCTTCGACAGGAGCCCGCTATAGGCGCCGGCGGCGATCACCACGTCGTCGGCAGGGATGGGATCGCCCCCGGCGAGCCGGACGGCGGTGATGCGGCCGGACCGGTCGAAGCCGGTGACGGCGCCGCGGCGGATCTCGCCGCCGAGCGCGATGAAGCGGTCGGCAAGAGCGGTCACCAGGCGGAACGGGTCACGCAGGCTGCGGTTCTGCGGGAAGAGGACGGCAAGACCGATGCCCTCCGACAGTTCCGGCTCCAGCGCCCGCGCCTCCTCTCCCGTCAGGCGGCGGTGCGGGAAGCCGAAGCGCTTCAGGATCTCGATATGCTCGCGGTCGGCGCGGAACTCCGCCTCGTCGCTGTAGAGCGAGAGGCAGCCCTCCTCCGTCAACTCGCCTTCGAGGCCCGTTTCCCGCAAGAGCGGCAGGAGATCGTCATAGACGCGCTTGCAGAGAGCCGCGCCCTCGGCCTCCAGCCGGCGCAGTTTTCCCGGCCGCGAGGCGGCGACGAAGCGGGCGAACCAGGGCAGGAGCTTGGGCATATAGGCCGGGCGAACCCGCACCGGCCCTTCCGGATCGAGCATCCAGCCGGGGATCTGCCGCCAGACCGACGGACGCGAGGCGGGCATGAACTCGGTCACGGCGATCGAGGCCATGTTGCCGTAGGACGCGCCGCCCCCCACCGCGTCCCGCTCGACGAGCACGACCTGCCGCCCGCGCTTTTGCAGTTCGTAGGCGATCGCCGTGCCGATGATGCCCGCGCCGACAACCACAGTGGTCATGCTGCCTTCCTCCCGTTCGATCCAAAGAGCGGCCTACCAGTTGAGGATCGGCTGCATGGCGGCGCGGAACTCCGCCTTCTCCGCGTCCGTCAGGGGGCCGAGCGGCGCGCGGCATTCGCCGACCGGCAAGCCCTGCAATTCGCAGCCATATTTGATCTTCTGCACGAACTTGTCGGATTCGAGGATGTTCATCGCGCGGTAGAGCGTCTTCATCATCTCGCGCGCCTTGCCGAGATCGCCGGACCTGTAGGCGCGGTCGAGATCGCAGCAGGCCTTGGCCATGCAGTTCGCCGGCCCGCAGATCCAGCTTTCCGCGCCCCAGAACATGAAATCGAGCGCGATGTCGTCCGAGCCGGAAACGAGCTGGATCCGGCCTTCGTAGCGGCTGGCGATGTCGATCGCGCGTTGCAGCACGCCCGAGCTTTCCTTGATGCCGATGACGCGTGGATTGTCGGCGAAATGGTCCATCAGGTCGAAGCTGATGTCCGAGCCGTCCTTGGCGGGATAGCTGTAGAGCACGAGATCGACGTCGACGGCGGCAAGCACGGTCTCGTAGTGCTTGACGAGTTCGGCCTGGGTCGGGCGGGTATAGAAGGGCGGCGCGAGCAGGACCGTGTCGTAGCCGATCTCCTTTGCCAGCACGGTCTGCTCGATGACCTCGCGCGTGGCGGGCGCATTGGTGCCGGCGATCAGGATTTCGCCGGGCCTGGCGAAGTCCTTGACGAACTGGAGCACGTCGCGGCGCTCCTCGGTCGACTGGCTGAAATATTCGCCGGTCGAACCGTTCGGCACCCAGCCGGTAACCCCGGCCTCGCGCAGGTGGACGAGCAGCTTTTCGAACGCCTTGAAATCGACCCGGCCTTCGGCGTCGAAGGGGGTGACGAGGGCGGGCATGACGCCGGACAGTTTCATGGGAATCTCCTAGATGGCAAGTTTCTTGAGGATACGGCCTTCCATGACCGTGACGGCGCGCGTCAGCGGGAAGGCGATGACGAAATAGATGAGGGCGACGACGGTCAGCACCTCGATGGGGCGGGCCGTGTTGTTGGAGATGTTCTGGCCGACGAACATCAGGTCGGCCATACCGACGGCCGAGACGAGCGCGCTTTCCTTGAACAGGCTGACGCAGTTGGACAAGAGCGTCGGCGCGGCGCGCAGCACGGCTTGCGGAAGGACGACGCTGGTGGTGCGCGCGAAGGGCGAGAGCCCCAGCGCCACGCAGGCATCCATCTGCTCGCGGCCGACCGCCTTCAGCGCAGCGCGGAAGGTCTCGCTGGAGATCGCGCCCATATAGAGCGTCAGCGCGATGACGCCGGAGGCAAGGTTCGACAGTTCGATACCGAGCACCAGCGGCAGGCAGAAGAAGATCCAGAAGAGCTGCACCAGCACGGGCGTGCCGCGGAAGAACTCCACATAGACGCTGGAAACGCCCCTGAGGACGGCGTTCCTCGACGTGCGGGCAAGCGCCAGCAGGAAGCCGAGGACGCAGCCGAGAAGGATGCAGATCAGGGTCAGCTTGAGCGTCATCCAGAGGCCGACGAGGAGCGCGTCCTGGTATTTGAGAACGATGGCGAAATCGAGGGTCATCGGTCTCTCCTCAGTTCGCCAGCGCTTCGCGGCGGCGTTCCAGATAGCCGACGACCTGCGAGACGGGGAACGACACGGCGAAATAGACGAGCGCGACGACGGTGAAGGTCTCGATCGGGCGATAGGTCTGCGTCGCCAGCGTCTTGCCCTGGTACATGAGGTCCTGCACGGCGACGATGGCGACGAGCGCGCTCTGCTGGAAGGTGCCGATGCCGTTGGTCAGGAGCACAGGCACCGAGTTGCGCACGGCCGCCGGCAGGACGATGTGGAGGATGCGCTGAAACGGGCCGAGGCCGAGCGCGACGCCGGCATCGAGCTGCTCGCGCGGCACCGCCTGGATCGAGGCGCGGTAGGCCTCGGCGTTGAAGGCCGCCAGGTTGAGGCCGAGCGCCAGGATGCCCATCGTCACCGAGCCGAGGAAGACGTTGAACAGCATGGGCACGCAATAGAAGAACCAGACGATCTGGATGATGGCCGGCGTGCAGCGGAAGAACTCGATGAACAGCATGACCGGCAGGCGGATCGCCGCCCAGCGGCTCATGACGAGCAGCGCCAGCGCGAAGCCGAGCGTCAGCCCGATGGCATTGGCCGCGACGGTGAGCTGGATCGTGACCAGGAGGCCGTCCCAGAGGGGCCCGAGATTGCGGAAGACGGATGCGAAGTCGAAACTGTAGGTCATGGCCCGCCCCTCAATGCCGGATGTGGAACACCCGCTCGATGAATTCGCGCGTGCGCTCCTCCTTCGGCGAGCC
>CAMLOC010000206.1 GCA_946481465.1 uncultured Shinella sp.
CCGCCGATTGTGCGATATCAGGATGAGCACGACAACCGTGGCGATGTAGGGAAGCGCCGACAGGAACTGCGAGGGGATGCCAATGCCGAGCGCCTGGGCGTGCAACTGGCTGATCGACACCGCGCCGAAGAGATAGCCGCCCGCCAGCAGCCGCCAGGGCCGCCAGGAGGCGAAGACGACGAGCGCCAGCGCGATCCAGCCGCGCCCGGCCGACATGTTCTCCACCCATTGCGGCGTATAGACCAGCGAGAGCTGGGCGCCGGCAAGCCCCGCGCAGGCGCCGCCGAACATGACGGCGAGATAGCGCGTGCGGATGACGTGGATGCCGAGGGCATGGGCCGAGGCATGGCTGTCGCCGATCGCCCGCACCTTCAGGCCCGCGCGGCTGCGGAACAGGAACCAGTTGACGCCGAAGACGAGCGCGATCGACAGGTAGAAGATGATGTCCTGCCTGAAGAGCAGCGGCCCGAGGAACGGAATGTCCGACAGGAGCGGGATGGCGATCGGCTGGAGTTTTATGCCGGACATGCCGACATAGGGCTCGCCGATCTGGCCGGAAATGCCGAGGCCGAGAATGGTGAGCGCAAGGCCGGTCGCCACCTGGTTGGCGACGAGCGTCAGCGTCAGGAAGCCGAAGAGCAGCGAGAACAGCGCGCCGCAGGCAATGCCCGCGAGGACGCCGATATAGGGGGAGCCGGTCGCCTGCGTTGCCGCGAAGGCCAGCACGGCGCCCATCACCATCATGCCCTCGACGCCGAGATTGAGCACGCCGGCCCGCTCGCTGACGAGTTCGCCGAGGGAGGCCAGCACCAGCGGCGTCGCCGCGGTGATGACGGTCAGGAGGATCGCTTCGACGATACCCATCAGTGCGCTCCGCCTTCGCTGGACCGGCTGAACCGCGAGAAGACCAGCCGGATCTTGTATTGGATGAGCGTGTCGCAGGACAGCACGAAGAACAGCAGCAGCCCCTGGAAGACGCGCGTCACCTTGTCGGAAACGCTGAGCGTCAGCTGCACCGCCTCGCCGCCGACATAGGTGAGCGCCAGGAACAGGCCTGCGGCGATGATGCCGAGCGGATTGAGGCGGCCGAGGAAAGCGACGATGATGGCGGTGAAGCCGTAGCCGGGCGAGATGATCGGCTGCAATTTGCCGATCGTGCCGCTGACCTCGGAAATGCCGGCAAGGCCGGCGAGCGCGCCGGACAGCAGCATCGAGAACCAGATCATGCGCTTCGACGAGAAGCCGGCGAAGCGCCCTGCCCGCTCCGACTGGCCGAGCACCGTGATCTCGAAGCCCTTCAGCGTGTAACGCATCATGAGCCATAGGCCGACGGCGGCGAGAATGGCGAAGGCGAAACCGAGATTGGCCCTGCCCGACGCGATGAGCTCGGGAAGGATCGCCTCCGGCGCGAAATCGCGCGTCACGGGGAAATTGTAGGCGTCCGGGCTGCGCCAGGGGCCGCGCACCAGCCAGTCGAGGAAGAGCTGGGCGATATAGACCAGCATCAGGCTCGTCAGGATCTCGTTGGTGTTCATATGCGCCTTGAGAAAGGCGGGAACGGCGGCATAGAGCGCGCCGCCGATCATGCCGAAGACCAGCATCAGGGGCAGGACGAGCGAGGAATGCCATTCATGGAAGACGACGGGCACGATGGCGCCGGCAATGGCGCCCATGATGAACTGGCCCTCGGCACCGATGTTCCAGTTGTTCGAGCGGTAGCAGATCGAAAGGCCCGCGCCGATGAGGATCAGCGGCGCGGCCTTGATGGCGATCTCGTGCAGCGACCAGATGTCGAGCAGCGGCTCGATGAAGAAGCTGTAGAGCGCCGAGACCGGATCCTTGCCGATCAGCGCGAACATGATGCCGCCGGCGATCACCGTCAGGCCGAGCGCGAGGAACGGCGAGAGGATGGAGTAGAGCGTCGAGGCATTGGCGCGCTTTTCAAGCTCAATGCGCATGGGCC
The DNA here is from genome assembly GCA_946481465.1 of uncultured Shinella sp. The sequence goes on from CAMLOC010000206.1 coordinate 1,964, forward strand.
ACCTCGCCTTCCGTCTTGCCGTACATGCCGCCCATCAGCAGGCCGATCTTCTCGCGGGTCATTTCGTGCGCCGGATAGGCGTCGGACAGCCGCCCCTCGCTGATGACGGCGATCTCGGTCGCGACTTCGAAGATCTCGTCGAGGTCCTGGCTGATCACCAGGACCGCCGAGCCCGCCTTGGCGAGATCGACGAGCGCCTGACGGATGCGGCTTGCCGCGCCCGCATCGACGCCCCAGGTCGGCTGGTTGACGATCAGCACCGCCGGCTGGCGGTCGAGTTCGCGCCCGACGATGTATTTCTGCAGGTTGCCGCCGGAAAGCGAGCCGGCCGCCGGGTTCTCGCCGCTCTTGCGCACGTCCATCGTCTCGGAAATGCGCCTGGAGGCGATGCGCACGACCGCATGGCGGATGACGCCGAGCACGCCGCCGGCAAGGAACGTCTTGCGGTCCGACTGGTTGCGCGCCAGGACGAGATTGTCGGAGAGCGGCAGCGCGGGCACGGCGGCATGGCCGTGGCGCTCCTCCGGCACGAAGCCGGCGCCCATCAGCCGCCGCGCCGTGATGCCGAGATTGCCGGCCGCCTTGCCGCGGATGGAGACGGCGGCGGCATCCGGCACCGGATATTCGCCGGACAGCGCATCGAAAAGTTCGCCCTGGCCGTTGCCGGCGACCCCGGCGATCGCCAGGACCTCGCCGCCCCGCACCTTCAGACAGACATTCTTCAGCGCGACGGCAAAGGGCGTGCGCGCGGCAACGCTGAGGTGGCGGGCCTCGAGCAGCACATCGCCCTTGGTGTTGGTGCCGGCCGCCGTCACCGAGGCGACGTCGCTGCCGACCATCATGCGCGCCAGCGAGGCCGGCGTTTCCCGGCGCGGATCGCAGGCGCCCGTCACCTTGCCGTGGCGCAGCACCGTGGCACGGTCGCAGATGCGCTGCACCTCCTCGAGGCGGTGGCTGATATAGAGCACCGAGCGCCCCTCGGCCTTCAGCTTGGCCAGCGTCTCGAACAGCCGGTCGGCCTCCTGCGGCGTCAGCACCGAGGTCGGCTCGTCGAGGATGATGAGTTCCGGGTTCTGCAGAAGCGCGCGCACGATCTCGATGCGCTGGCGCTCGCCGACGGAAAGGTCGGCGACATGCGCCTTCGGATCGAGCGGCAGGCCGTAGAGATGGGAGAGGCGCGAGGCCTCCTCCGCCACCTTGGAAAGTGATATGCCAGGGCTCAGCGACAGCGCGATGTTCTCGGCGACCGTCAGCGCCTCGAACAGCGAGAAATGCTGGAAGACCATGCCGATGCCCAGCCGGCGCGCGGCGCCCGGGCTTGCAATGCGCACGGGCTCGCCCTTCCACAGGATCTGCCCGCCGGTCGGCGCCAGGACGCCGAAGAGCATCTTGACGAGGGTGGATTTGCCCGCGCCGTTCTCGCCCAGCAGGGCGTGGATTTCGCCGGGCTGGATATCGAGATCGATGGCGTTACACGCGGCAAACGAACCGAATAGCTTTGTCAGGCTGCGGACAGCCAGCAACGGGCTGCCCCCGGACGCTCCAACGGCTGACACTCTTCCCCTCTTTCCTGTAGCCCAGTCCTGCCGTCCGTTCGGATCGTGTCAGGGAATGAGCAACGTCGTTCCACTTGTTTTTCTTGCTTCCAGATCCGTGTGCGCGCGTCCCGCCTCCGCCAACGGATAGGTCTGATGAATATTGATACGCACTTTGTTGCTTTGCACAACATCAAAGAGCGAGTTTGCACATGCATCCAGCGCAGCGCGGGTCGCGATATAGGCGAAGAGCGTCGGGCGCGTGGCGTAGAGCGAGCCCTTCTGCGACAGCAGGCCTATGTTGAAGGCGTCGACCGGGCCGGAAGAATTGCCGAAGCTGACGAAGAGGCCGCGCGGCTTCAGGCAGTCCAGCGACTGCGGGAACGTGTCCTTGCCGACGGAATCGTAGACGACGTCGACGCCCGCCCCGCCCGTCAGTTCGCGCACCCGCGCGACGAAGTCTTCCTTGCCGTAATCGATGACATGGTCGTAGCCGTTGGCCAGCGCCAGGTCGATCTTCGCCTGCGAGCCCGCCGTGCCGATGACCGTCGCGCCGAGCGCCTTCGCCCATTGCCCGGCAATCAGCCCGACGCCGCCGGCGGCCGCATGGAACAGCAGCACCGTGCCCGGCTTCACCTGGTAAGTCTGGAGCAGGAGATACTGCGCCGTCATGCCCTTCAGCATCATCGCCGCCGCCGTTTCGAGCGAGATGCCGTCCGGCACCTTCACCAGATGCCGCGTCGCGACATTGCGCTCGGCCGCATAGGCGCCGTCCGCCGACGCATAGGCAACGCGGTCGCCGACGGCGAAATCCGTCACGCCCTCACCGAGCGCGGTGACCGTGCCCGCCCCTTCCTTGCCGGGAATGAACGGCGGATCGGCCTTGTAGAGGCCGGTGCGGAAATAGACGTCGATGAAATTGAGGCCGATGGCCGCCTGCCTGATCTGCACTTCGCCCGGGCCTGGCGCGGAAAGCGGCACATCCTCCAGCTTCAACACTTCCGGTCCGCCGAGACTGCGGACGACGATCGCCTTGGTCATCGAAAATCCTCCCGATTGTTGTTTCTACCGGCCGAGACTGGGAAAGACCTGCAGCACGGCGCCGACGACATAGAGATAGATCCCCGTCGCCACCACGCCCCAGACCACCCAGGCCGGCGTATCGAAATGCAGGAGCAGCGCATAGCCGCCGAGCAGCGCCCAGAGGAAGAAGACCGCCAGGTTCAACACCCGCAGCCGCTGGACGCGCACCGGATGCAGGAAGTTGATCGGCATGAAGGTGAGGAGGACGGAAACGAAGACGATGATCGACGCCGTCAGTTCGCTCGCCTGGATGACGAACAGCGTGAACACCACCATGTTCCAGACGACGGGAAAGCCGGAGAAGAAATACTCGTCCGTCTTCATGCCCATATCCGCATAGTAGATGGCGCTCGACACGACGATGGCGCCCGCCGCCACGAAGGACCACGGCACGCCGATCATGCCGCTCTGGTAGAGCGCGAAAGCCGGCAGCAGCACGTAGGTCACGTAGTCGATGACATTGTCCAGCGTATCGCCGGACCAGTTCGGCAGCACTTCCTTGACCCGCACTTTCCGCGCGATCGGGCCGTCGATACCGTCGACCAGCAATGCAAGGCCCAGCCACCAGAACATGTCGACGAAGCGATGCTCGGCCGCGGCCACCACGCCGAGAAAGGCAAGGAACGAGCCCGACGCCGTCAGGATATGAACGGAAAAGGCACGAATCTCCGCGTAGGGTACGCGTTTGTAGTTGAAAAACTTCATAGCCCTTCGCGGTTCCATTCCCTGGGGTTTCATCGGCGGCACGCCGACAGGCCCTCTTACGCGGTCACTGCCCGTAATATGCATTGATTGCCGGGCATCGCCAGTGCAAATCGGAAGCTTGGCAAGCGACTTGGCGCCCTGCGCCGATTCATCCCATGGAAATTGCCTCTTTGCCGGCCTAGATTCTGCCGGTAGAAGCGACCCGAACCTGTGGGTAACGCTTGCCGCTTCGGAGGTCGGTCATGAGACAGTTCGATATCGCGGTCGTCGGCGCCGGCCTTGCCGGCAGCCTCGCGGCCTTGGCGCTCGCCGATTCGGGCGCGCGCGTCGCGCTGGTCGCCCCGCCGGCCCGCGCGGGCGACGGCCGCACCACCGCCCTGATGGACCAGTCCATCGCCTTCCTGAAGACGCTCGGCCTGTGGGAGGAGATCGCCCGCCATGCCGCGCCCCTTGCAACCATGCAGATCCTCGACGGCACCGCCCGCCTGCTGCGCGCGCCGCCCGTCGCCTTCCGCTCCGGCGAGGTCGGGCTTGAGGCCTTCGGCTACAATATCCCGAACGCGCCCTTCCTCGCGGTGCTCGACGCCCGGATCGCACAGACCGGCAATATCGAACGGATCGCCGGCGGCGTGACCGCCGCCAATGCCTTCGAAGAGCATGTCGAACTGACGCTCGAGGATGGCGAACGGGTTGTCGCCGGTCTCGTCGTCGGCGCGGACGGCCGCAAATCGAAGATCCGCGACAGCGCCGGCATCGGCGTCAAGGCCTGGTCCTATCCGCAGGCCGCCCTCGTGCTCAATTTCGCGCACGAACGCCCGCACGGCAATGTCTCGACGGAATTCCACACCGAGAGCGGCCCCTTCACGCAGGTCCCCCTGCCCGGCAACCGCTCCAGCCTCGTCTGGGTGCTGCCGCCGACGGAAGCCGCGCGCCTCAAGGAACTCTCCGCCGCCGATCTTGGCCGCGCGGTCGAAACGCGCATGCAGTCCATGCTCGGCAAGGTCACCATCGATGGCCCGGCGCAGAGTTTCCCGCTCTCCGGCATGACGGCCGAGCGGTTCGGCAAGGGGCGCATCGCGCTCGTCGGCGAGGCCGCGCACGCCTTCCCGCCCATCGGCGCACAGGGCCTCAATCTCAGCCTGCGCGATATCATGGCGCTGAAGAGCCTGCTTGAAGGCGCGACGCCGGCGGGCCTCGCCGGGATCGGCGAACGCTTCGACCGCAAGCGGCAGGCGGATATCCGCTCGCGCACGCTCAGCGTCGACCTGCTCAACCGCTCGCTGCTCTCCGATTTCCTGCCCGTGCAGTTCCTGCGCTCGGCCGGCCTGCACCTGCTCTCCGCGCTCGGCCCCCTGCGCAGCATCGTCATGCGCGAGGGCATCGAGCCGCTCGGCTCGCTGAAGGCCTTTCGCGACGGCCTACGGGAACGGGTCGCCCGCAA
>CAMLOC010000207.1 GCA_946481465.1 uncultured Shinella sp.
ATTCGCCCCACTCGGCCGTGTTGGAGATCGAGTAGTTCATGTTGGCGATGCCGCCCTGGTAGATCAGGTCGACGATCAGCTTCACTTCGTGCAGGCACTCGAAATAGGCCATTTCCGGCGCATAGCCGGCTTCCACCAGCGTCTCGAAGCCGGCACGGATCAGTTCCACCAGGCCGCCGCACAGCACGGCCTGCTCGCCGAACAGGTCGGTCTCGCATTCTTCGCGGAAATTGGTCTCGATGACGCCGGAACGGCCGCCGCCGACGCCCGAGGCATAGGCCAGGGCGATGTCATGGGCATTGCCCGAGGCATCCTGGTGCACGGCGATCAGGCACGGCACGCCGCCGCCCTTCTGGTATTCGCCGCGCACCGTGTGGCCCGGGCCCTTCGGCGCGATCATGACGACGTCGACCGAGGCCTTCGGCTCGATGAGGCCGAAATGGACGTTGAGGCCGTGCGCAAACGCGATGGCGGCGCCGTCGCGGATGTTGCCGGCGATCTCACCCTTGTAGATGTCGGCCTGGAGTTCGTCCGGGGTCGCCATCATCAGGAGGTCGGCCCACTTGGCGGCCTCGGCGACCGTCATGACCTTGAAGCCGTCGGCTTCGGCCTTCTTGATGGTCGGCGAGCCGGCCTTGAGGGCGATCACCAGGTTCTTGGCGCCGGAATCCTTCAGGTTGAGGGCGTGGGCACGGCCCTGCGAGCCGTAGCCGACGACGGCGACGTTCTTCGCCTTGATGAGGTTGAGATCGGCATCACGATCGTAATAGACGCGCATCGATGGTTCCTTCCCTATCGCTAGTCTGTTTGCGTTGAACCGGCGGGGTCCGCCTGCCGGCTTATCCTTTCACGCCATGAAGCGTCAGGAAGGCGTCGACCGCCTTCTCCGCGCGGGGCGAGAATTCCTTTTTGAGCGCTGCGGCATTCTCGCCGAGCAGCATGCGCAGGTGCATGTCGGAGACGATCAGGCCGTAGAGCGTGCCGTATGCCTCGTCCGCACTGTCGAAGGCAAGCAACTTCGCCTTTCGGCCCGCCTCCAGCAGCGCGGCGGCGCGCTTGCTGATCTGCCGGCGGCCGCGCTCCTGCAGCAGGCGTCCGAGGCCGGCGCCCTCGCGGCTCGCCTGGCCGATGGCGAGGCGGTTCAGCGCCAGCGACACGTCGCCCGAAAGCACGTCGATCAGATCGCTCGCGAAGGCGAGGAGATGCCTGCGCAGCGTCTCGGCCGTCAGCGCGCCGGCGCTCACCTCGACCGTGCGCACCTTGCCGGCCTGGTAGGTGATCATCGCCGAGATCAGCCCGTCGCGGTCGCCGAACCACTTGTAGAGGCTTTCCTTCGAACAGTTCGCCGCGCGGGCGACACCGGCCGTCGTCAACGCCCGCTCGCCGCCCTCCACCAGCAGGCCGAGCGCACGCTCCAGCACCGCGCCCTGACGTTCCGTCAGTCCCGCTGCCGTAGCCCCTGCCTTTGCCTGCGCGAACACCTGCAAGATAACCATCCACCCGATTGCGTACCGTACCGTACGGTTCGGTATCTTCTACCGGTCTGCGCGCGGCTGGTCAACACCCTTCTGCAAGACAGGGAATGACAGGTGATTTGCCGGGTCGAATCGCCTTCCGATCCGGCTCCCGCAGCACACAATTATCGTTGCAACGCACAACGAGCGGGAAATTTTCTTTCCGCTATGTCGCTGATTTGAAACATAACTCTACGTCGAGCGGGCACGAGCCCCGGTCGGCACAAAATTTTTCGCTTCCCAATCCGTTTCCGCTCGTTAAGATTTGTGAGACCTGCGGTGCAGCAGGCCGGTCGCCTTGCGCGTCGGCACGCCGGCATCCGGGCTTTCAGTCAGGAGTACGAAGCCAACCGCCCTTACGCCAAGGAGACAGAAAATGATGAATTTCCTGCCAGACCTTCACGAGGGACATGCTCCCATCACCCTGCAGCAATTGTTCGGCGCCGCCCTTGAGGCGCTCGATGCCTGGGAAGACGAACGCGCCGAACCGATGGTGATCTACGAGGACCAGATCATCCCGATCGGCGTCGTGTTCGAAAGCATGCGCGCCTGCACCGATATCCTGCCCCGCACCCTTGCGGACATCGTTTCCGACACGCTTGCCCGCACGCCGGCCGCCGCCGACGTCGAAACCGTCACCTTCGGCGATGCCGCCCACCTTGCCGGCGCTCTCGTCGACCAGCGGCGCCTGTGCGGCGAGGCCGCCATCGCCGCCTTCCTCGATCATCACCGGGTCGACAAGCGCCGCCCGGCCTGATCACCGAACCGGTCCCGCCCAGGCATGACGCGCCGGGCGGGACTTTTTCCTTCCCAGCCCCGTCGACACGCGAATAAGGCAGAGGCGCTGCCCGTCATAGCTGCGCCTGCCCCTCCTGCGACGGATTCGCGCCATGTTTCGTCTTCCTGCCTGCGCCCTCGTTCTCTTCGCCCTGCCCGCCCATGCCGCCGATGCGCCGCCCTATGTCGGCACCTGGGATTGCGAGGTCTCGACCTTCATCTTCACCGCCGACAGCTATGATTCCGGCGAAGGACCGATGCCGATCCTGAAAAGCGAGAAGGACGGCGGCGCCTACACGCTGACCTTCACCGACGACTATCGCATCGGCCTTGCCAACATCACCGCCGGTGAGATGGACTGGGCCTCCGAGGCCAGCGGCGACACGTTCCACTGCAAGAAGATCGGGAACTGAGGACGCGACGATGACGAAATCCCTTCTTTGCTCCGTGCTCGCCCTCGTCTCCACGGTCGCCATCGCCGAAGCGGCCGAAACCCGCTGCGGCTGGCTGCAGAACCCGACGCCCGCCAACTGGTGGCTGGACGACAGCGCCGGGACCTGGACGCTGATGACGCAGGGCGCCGGCGACGAGCCGGAAGGTTTCGACCGGATTCCCGACATTTCCGCCGGCGACTATGTCCGCACCAACGGCAATTACGGCTATGCCTGCGCCTGCATGAAGGTGGAGACCGACGCGTCGCAAGGCCGTATCCTCGCCATTCACAGCTTCCGGCAACTGCCGATCGCACAATGCGCCAACGATACGGCCCTGCCGGCGGCCGAATGAAAACCGTAGGCGATCCGGGCCTCACGCATCTTGACCCGGAGCCCCGAACCACCTATTTCTCCCGCATCGAGATTTGAACGTTGACTTCTGCATTTGCAGGCGGTTCCGCTTGCAGTTACGAACCTCCCCTTCAAATTCGACCTCCCATGGTCGCCATTCCGGCGACCGAAGATTGATTTGACGGCTTAGGAAAGGTTTCGTCATGGCAACTGGTACCGTAAAGTGGTTCAACACGACCAAGGGCTACGGCTTCATTCAGCAGGACAGCGGTGAGCCGGACGTTTTCGTCCACATCTCCGCCGTACAGCGCGCGGGCCTCGCTGGCCTCAACGAAGGCCAGAAGGTCTCCTTCGAACTGATCCGCGACCGCAAGTCCGGCAAGATGTCGGCTGACCAGCTCGTCGCAGCCTGATCGGCCGCAAGAGTTCTGAAATTCGAAAGGCCGGAGCGATCCGGCCTTTTTTGCGTCCGCCGTCCTCCGGTCCGGCATGGGCAGGCTCAAAATTACTTGACTCAGTCAAATAAATAGCGACAATGGTGATCGAAGGAGATCATCATGACGGCCATCGCCCCTGAGGACACCCGCGCGGACACGATCGAAGCGGTCCGCGCTTTCAACCGCTTCTACACCAACCGCATCGGCGTGCTCGACCGGGCCTATCTCGATACGCCCTATACGCTGACCGAAGCGCGCGTGATCTACGAGTTGGCCAATGGCGGCGCGGCGACCGCCTCGCAACTGACGACGGAACTGTCGCTCGATCCCGCCTATGTCAGCCGCATGCTGAAAAACTTCGCCGGCGCGGGCATGGTCGACATCCGCAAGGACCCGGCGGATGGCCGCGGGCGGCTGCTCGGCCTCACGCAGGACGGCAAGGCGGTTGCCGCCGACCTTGCCGAGCGCTCGCGGGCGAGCATCGCGACCCTGATTAATCCGCTCGACGAGCGGGCGCGGCACAGGCTGACCGCGGCGCTCGGCGACGTCACCGCCCTCCTTGCCGGCGAAAGCCCGGTTCGCCCGATCCGGATCCGCCCGCACCGGGCCGGCGACATGGGCAGGGTGATCGCCAGCCAGGCCGAAAGCTATGCGGAAAGCTATGGCTGGAACGAGGAATACGAGGCGCTCGTGGCCGAGATCTGCGCAAGGTTCCTGCGCGACTTCGACCCGGCTCGCGAGCATTGCTGGATCGCCGAGCAGGACGGCGCGCTCGTCGGCAGCGTCTTCCTCGTCAAGGCCAGCGAAACGGTGGCCAAGCTGCGCCTGCTGCATGTCGACGAGGCCGCGCGGGGCCATGGCCTCGGCACGCGGCTGGTGGCGGATTGCATCCGCTTTGCCCGCGACGCCGGCTACAGGCGGCTGGAGCTCTGGACGAACGACATCCTGGTCGCGGCCCGCCGCATCTACCAGTCCGCCGGCTTCACGCTGGAGAAGGAGGAGGCCCACCGCAGCTTCGGCCAGGACCTCGTGGGGCAGATCTGGGCGCTCGATCTCGCCGGCCCGCAGGCACAGCTCACGCCTCCTGAGGCACGCGCTCCTGCCAGCGGCACTCCTGAAGCCCGGCCCGCGTGAACGGGTCGGCGAGCGTGCCGGAGACGATCGCCGCCAGAATCTGCGGCGCCGGGGGGATTCTTGCCACGGTCGCCACCAGCCGGTCGCGCAGCCAGGCGATCGCCTGCGAATCCGACTGGTAGAAGGGCGTGAAGACGTGGGAGAGCATCTGGAACAGCCGCACATGGCTGCGCCGGGCGGCGGCATAGGCCGCCAGCCCCTCCTCCAGCGTGGCGGCCGAGGACAGGGCGTGCGCCAGCGCCGCCGCATCGAGCAGCGCCATGTTCGCCCCCTGCCCGAGCTGCGGACTGGTCGAATGGGCGCTGTCGCCGATGAAGGCGATGCCGTCCGCCACAGGCGGCAGCGTGGTGCGGTGGGCATAGCGGGCGAGCGTCAACTGGTCCCAGTCGGCAATCTGGTCGAGGAAGGGCGCGGTCTCAGGCCAGTAGGCGAGGATGCGCGCCTTCCAGCGCTGAAGGCCGGCCTGCCGGACCGCGTCGGCATCGGCCACCTTCAGGCTCCAGAAGAAGGCGGCCTTGCGCCCTTCGCCCGCCCCAGCCCGGCCGACCGGCAGCACGCCGATCATCACCCTGGCCGCGTCGTAGCGCTGTGTGAGCGCATGCGCGTCATGCGCAATGCCCTCGCAATCGAGCGTCGCCCAGAAAGCGCCCCAGGGCAGTTCGCGGATATCCGGCGCGACGACGGAGGCGGCGGCCAGCTGCGAGCGGGCGCCCGTCGCGTCGACCACCAGGTCATAGTCGCCGACAATCTCGCCGTCGGGATCGTGCAGCGCCGTGCGGGCCTGCCGGGTTTCCGCCTTGGCGAGCGTGATGCCGGTGCGCACGGGCAGGCCCTCGGCCACGACCGCGTCGTGCAGCGTCGCAAAGAGCGCCGCGCGGTGCACGGCAAGGCCGTAGCGGCCGCCGGAAAGCGCATCATAGCGCACGTCGAGCACCGTCCGGCCGCTGCCGGCATCGGCGCCGTGCAGCCGGTCGATGCGGTTGCCGAGCGCGTGGATGGCCGGGGAGAGGCCGAGCGCATCGAGCACGGTCAGCCCCGTCGGCTGCATCAGCAGGCCGGAACCGACGGGGGACGGTTGTTCGAAGCGCTCGATAAGCTCCACCCTGTGGCCGGCGCGCGACAGGAACAGCGCCGCCGCAAGCCCCGCGGGCCCGGCGCCGGCGATACCGATATCGAGTGGCTTCATGGCCCTTCCCCGCATGCGGCGCCCTCGGCCCTGCGGCCGGAGCGTCAGTCCTTGGCCGCGTCGTAGGCCTGTCGGGCGGCCCGGATCGCGGCGTGGTTCTCGGCAGACCAGTGCACGAGGGAGCGCAGGAGCGCAAGGAAGGAATGGCCGAGCGGCGTCAGGCGATATTCGACGCTCGGCGGCTGGGTGGGGTAGACGGTGCGGCTGAGATAGCCGTCGCGCTGCAGGTCGCGCAGCGTCTGGGTCAGCATGCGCTGCGAAATGTCGGGGATGAAACGGCGAAGCTGGGAGAAACGGCGCGGCCCGTCGGCAAGGCCGAGGATCATCAGCGACGTCCACTTGCCGCCGACGCTGTCCAGCACGTCGCGCACCGGACAATCGTCCATCGACATGGCGACACCGTCGATGAGGATGACGCGCTCGCCCTCGGCACGGTCGACGATCTTGTTCATAGCCGGTTCCCTCCAGGTAACCACCGCAGAAAAAACTGCCTTCTTTACAGCTCCTAGCAGATTACCAGATAAGAGCAAGTCTCGATTAGAGACCATGCAGCAGGGTCAGGGCGCCTCTCCGCCACACCTGCAGGAACGGGCCGAAAGGCCCCAGAAAGGCAAAACATGACCGACACAGTTCTCGTTACCGGCGCCTCCGGCCAGCTCGGCCGCCTCGTCATCGACGCGCTCCTCGCCTCCGGCAAGCTCGCGCCCGCCGATATCATCGCGACCACCCGCGACGTCGCAAAGCTCGACGCCTATGCCGCCAAGGGCGTCACCGTCCGCGCCGCCGACTTCGACGACCCCGCCTCGCTCGACGCCGCCTTCGCCGGGGCAACCAAGGTGTTGATCATCTCCACCGACGCGCTCGACACCC
>CAMLOC010000208.1 GCA_946481465.1 uncultured Shinella sp.
GACCAGTTCGGCGCCCTCGACCAGGCGGCGGAAATTCTGCTTGTGCAGGTGCCGCCCGGAGATCGCCTCCACCGTCGCCTGTAGCTCGGTGAGCGTGAATTCCGGCGCCATCAGCTCGAAGATCACCGGGCGGTATTTGATCTTGCCGCGCAGCCGCGCCATTGCGGTGGCGAGGATGCGGCGGTGGTCGTGGCGCATGGCGACGCCCGGCGCGGGATGGCACGATCCGGTGCGCCCGTCCGTCACGGCCTCCTCGGCAAGGCCTGCCTCGTAGAGCAGTTCGTAGCGCTCCAGCACGCGCTCCTCGTCCCAGGGGAAATCGTCGAGGCCGAAGGCGAGGCGCAGGCGCGTGCGCATCGAGGGCAGGGCGCTCGCCCGTTCCTCGCGGGTATTGTCGGCCGAGAAGGCTTTCAACGCGGGGAGGATGAGCTGGTCGATCAGCGCCGGCCGGCCCTGCCGCCAGTCCTCCCAGGGCAGATAGGTGTACCAGTCGCGCCAGGCGGCGCCGGCCTCGGCCAGTTGCTCGTTCGCCTCGGCATCGGTGCGGGTCAGCGCGATATAGCCGACGGAAACCATGTGCGTGCCGGCTTCGTCCGGCAGCTTCTGCCGGCCGCGGTCGCCGAAGGTGTAGAGCTGTTCGATATAGCCGAGCTTCAGCGCCGTCTGCGCCTCGACGCTGGCGCGCAGGCTCGTCTCGAAGGTGCGGTGCTGGCGCGGGTCGAAGGGGCCGAAGGGCAGGGCGTCCCGCCCGCCCGGCCCCCCGCCGATGGCGAGGATGGAGGGGCTGCGGCCGGAGATCGCGACGACCGCCGCGTTGAGGCCGATCTCGACCGGCGGGCGGGCGCGGTTCTCCGTCATGGCCGCACCGTCTCCGGCGCGGCGGAGAAGACGAAGGGGCTGTCGCCGACATAATCGGCGCCGCGGCCGATGGCCCTGACGGCGGCGACGAGCCGGCCGCCGCGCGACAGGACATGGTCGCCGATCTCCACCAGCCGGGCATTGGGCGTCGCCTGCACGGAGGCACGGCGCAGGCGCGCCGCAAGCTCATGCTCGTCCTGGTCGGGTTCCACGGCGAGCGCGGCGATCAGCGCGGCGGCAGGGGAACGGGAAACGCCCATCATGCAATGGACGAGCAGGGGCGCCTGCCGGTCCCAGCCGCGGGCGAAGCCGACGATCGCGGCGACATGCTCCTCGCCGGGCGCGACGAGGTTGCCGGTGCCGGCAAAGGCGATGTCGTTGACGCCGACGATCAGGTGGCGTTCGGCGGCGATGATGGCCGGGCGGTGGAAGGCCTGCTTCGGCGCGACGAGGCTCAGCATGTCGCGACAGCGGTGGCGCACGGCGAGTTCCGCGATCTTGCCGAGCGGCGCGACGACGATCGTGCCCATCGTCACACCGCCGCGGCGAGCGGGCCGCGCTCGCGTTCCAGCGCCTCGAAACGGTCGGCGAAGCGCTGCTGGGCAAGGGTGGCGGTGAGCGGCGAAATCTCGATCATGTCGAGCGTGATGCCGCGCGGCGCGCCGAAGAATTTGACCGCCTCGGCATGGGAGAAGCCGGCAAGCTCCGTCGCCTCGAAGAAGGCGGCGACCTGGTCGGCCTTCTTGATCTTCGCCTTCAGGCTCGCGGGCGTTGAGGGCGGCAGGCCAAAGCGCAGATGCACCGCCGCCTCCAGCCGCTTCTCCACCGTCTTGTAGCCGCCGCCGACCACCGCCTTGAACGGCGAGATCATGTCGCCGATCACGTATTCCGGCGCGTCGTGCAGCAGCGCCATCAGGCATTCGTCGGCATTGCAGCGGTTCTGCCGGCGGAAGATCGCCTCGACGACGAGCGAATGCTGCGCCACCGAAAAGGCGTGGTCGCCGTTGGTCTGGCCGTTCCAGCGCGCGACGCGGGCCAGCCCGTGCGCGATGTCGGACAGCTCGATGTCGAGCGGCGAGGGATTGAGCAGGTCGAGGCGGCGGCCGGACAGCATGCGCTGCCAGGCGCGGGGCTCCGTCTTGGCGCGGGCGGCTGCGCTCATTGCGCCGGCACCTCGGCGGTTTCCTGCGGGAAGGCAAGGCCCGTCCATTCCGGCAGCGCGACGGTGACGGGGGCGCCCTCGGCGGTGATCGGCGTGCCGTCCTGCATGGCGTCGGCGGCGCGGTCGATGCGAACGATGGCAAGGCCGCGCGTGCCGGAAACGCTGCCGAGCGTGCCGATCGGCTTGCCGCCGGCCAGAAGCTCGGTGCCGGATGCGGGAAGGGCGGTCTCGCCGCTGACGATGACCGGGCGGCGCCGCGCGGTGCCGCGGTGCTGCATGCGCGAGACCACCTCCTGGCCGATATAGCAGCCCTGGCGGAAGGAAAGGCCGCCGGTAAGGTCGAGCAGCGCGTCGTGCGGGAAGGCATCGCCCAGCGCATAGTCGCGGCCGGCCTCCGGGAGGCCCGCATCTATACGCAGGGTGTCGTAGAGCGCCGGATCGTCGCTGCCGCCGGCGCCCGGGCGGCGCGAGACGGCAAGGCCGGCCTTGGCGAAGCGGCCGTCCCGCGGGGCGTCGGCCTCCGGCGCGTCCCAGTCTATCGCCACCCGATCCCCCTCGACGGCGGCAAGATCGACCGCCGCGCGCAGCTTGTACATGGTCAGTCGTTTCAGCAGCGCATCGCGCTGTTCGCCCGTCGTCTCGACCAGGAAGGCGCCGTCGCCGTCGCGGCGGACAAGGAAGTCGAACAGAATCTTGCCCTGCGGCGTCAAGAGCGCGCCGGGGCGGATCTCGCCGGCCGGAAGGTCGGGCAGGTTGGTGGTGATGAGCGATTGCAGGAAGGTCTCGGCATCGGCGCCGGAAATGCGAAGGAAGGCGCGGCCGGAAAGCGTGACGGAAGGCATGATTCGACCCAGGTTTGCGCCCGCCGGCACCATGCGGCAGCGGGCGGTGCATGATCGCACCCGTTGAAACAGAAGTAGAACGGCAGGGCGCCTTTCGCAAGGTCGCGCGGCCTTGCCGCGTGCGCCGGGCGGGGAAACGCGGCTCAATCGCCGGTGACGAAGAACTTCCACTGGCCGTCCGGCGTGATGCCGACGCGGTAGAAATTGTAGCTGCCGAATTCCTTCATGTCGGCGAAATCGCCCGCCGTGACGATGCGCAGCAGCTCCACCTTTTCCGGCGCCGTCAGGCTCGCCAGCGGCTTCTCGGCGAAATAGGGCCAGACATACATCTCGTCCGCCGTGCCCTTGCCGACATGCACGAAGCCGGTCGCCAGCACGTCGAGCAGGATCGCCAGGACCTCAATGCCTTCCTCGTCGCCCGACTGGCCCTTGAGGGTCTCGACAGGGCCTTCGTCGGTCTCGACGATGGAGACCTGCGTTTCCGTCATGCCCTTGCCGAGCAGCGGGCGCAACCGTTCGATATCGCCGGAGGCGGCCGCCTCGACGATGAGTTCGCGCATGCGGCGCACGGGTTCCGGCGCCTTGGCGATGTCGGAGAAGAACTCGACCGGAACCTCCGGCGCGTCGACGGCCGTGTCGTCGGTGACGGGCGCGTCGTCCGAAGGCTCGGTCACGGCCTGGTTCCGGCGAATCAGCGGGTCGGGCAGCGGCAGTTCGAGGGGAGCGGTCTCTTCCTGCTCCTCCTCGACGGGCGGTGCTTCGCCGGCCTCGGCCGGCTTCTGCTGCGCCTCGCCCTGCTCGTTCTTCAATTCGCTGAGCGCGAAGGCGGGGCGGACGGGCGCGACCAGCGCCGTTGTGGTGAAAAGCACCGACAATACGATGAGGCTGCTGCGGAACAGCGTTTTGCCGTCAGGCGACGTCTGCATGACCTGTCTTTCCAGCCTATTGCAGGATGCGCTCGGGGGAGAACTCTCCGGCCAGCATGCGCTCGCGCAGCGATTCGAGCATCGCCTCCGCGCCCCGTTCGCCATGGATGCGGATCGTCTCGCGCATGGCGAGCGCGATGGCGGCATCGGCGATGATTTCCGGTTCGATGCCATCAGCCATGCCGTCGGCCCAGGCCTCGTTCTGGTATTCCAGAGCGGCCTGCATCTTCTCGTGCACGATCATCTCGTCGATATCGTTGAGAGTAGGTTCCATTGATCGGTCCATGCGAGGCATTCAGTTCTTACTTGACTGTTAACGACCTTAGCAGCCTTTTCCCAAAACGGCACTGGGTCGTGTAAAAAGAGGTTAATTAACCGCTAATTTCCAAAGCGCGCGGTAATTTCTGTGGCAAGTGTTGCGCCTTCGTTACGGTATCTCTCTTCTGCGACAACGGCCGAGTCGGTGCAAGCGGTATAGATGGCCGCGAAGGAACGATATCCCCGGTTGAATGCGGCGGTCAGTTTTTCCTGTCTTTTCGGCTCGTTAGCCGCTTCCAGCGCGATGAGGCGCTGCATCGAGGCCCGCCAGCCGTCCTCCTGCTCGTCCAGGCAGAGATTGCGCAGGTAGTGCACGGCGCCGAGGATTTCCGAGAGCCGTTCCAGCCGCGTGTCATAGGGCGCGGGCTTCTCCTCGATTGCGGCGGCCGGCGGGGTTTCCTTCGCCTCGCCCTTCGCCTTCTGGGCGAAGGCGGGCGCGGAAAATGTCAGGGCGAGGAGGAGGGCGAGCCGAATCACCGTCATGCCATCTGCCTCGTCCGCTCCG
Organism: uncultured Shinella sp.; assembly: GCA_946481465.1. The sequence continues at coordinate 4,612 of CAMLOC010000208.1, forward strand.
CCTCGAGACGCCGGATGCATTCGCGCACGCTGTCGGGCGCCGGCAGCTTTTCGATCTCCCCGGCCGTGTACCAGCCGACGGCTGCCGCATCGTCGGAGGCGACGGCGACGGCTGCCGCATCGGCCTTCACCTTGAAGACGCAGAGACGGAACGACGGGCTGTCGGGGCCGTCCTCGCGGCCGGGCAGGTCGTAGGTGGCGAAAAGCGAGGGTTTTTCGGCGCGGATGCCGGTTTCCTCGAAGAGTTCGCGCAGCGCGGTCTCGGCCGGCGTCTCGCCCTCGTCACCGCGCCCGCCCGGAAAGGCATACATGTCGGCCGAGGGCGGGTTGCTGCGCAGGACCAGGAGATAGCGCCCGTCGCGCTCGACGATGGCGGAGGAGGCGGGCTGGGGCGTCTTGGATGTCTTCATCGCGGTCCGGTCCGGTTGCGCTCGATTGACCCCTTATAGGCAAAGTGCGATGACGATGCCATGTGTGGACGATTTGCATTGCTGGCGAAGCGGGATCTGGCGCGCGACTATCTCGACCTCGCCGAAATGGACGACCTGCCCGAGCGCTACAACATCGCTCCGACGCAACCGATCCTGGTCGTCGTCGCGGGCGAGCGGCAGCAGCCCGGCAGCAACCTGCCGGAGCGCAGGGCCATGCTGGTGCGCTGGGGCTTCATGCCGGGCTGGGTGAAGGACCCGCGCGATTTCCCGCTGCTCATCAATGCGCGCGCCGAGACGGCGATCGGCAAGGCCTCCTTCCGCGCCGCCATGCGTCATCGCCGCATCCTCGTGCCGGCCTCCGGCTTCTTCGAGTGGCGCCGGCCGGAGGGCAAGGGCGCCAAGGCCCAGGCCTACTGGATCCGCCCGAGGAAGGGCGAGATCCTCGCCTTCGCCGGGCTGATGGAGACGTGGTCGTCCGCCGACGGCTCGGAGGTCGATACCGGCGCGATCCTGACGACGGCGGCCAACAACGATATCGCCCGCATCCACGATCGCATGCCGGTCGTCATCCGCCGGGAGGATTTCTCGCGCTGGCTCGACTGCAAGACGCAGGAGCCGCGCGACGTGGCCGACCTGATGACGCCGATCGATGACGGCTTCTTCGAGGCGATTCCCGTCTCCGACAAGGTGGGCAAGGTCGCCAATATGGGACCGGACATCCTGGAGCCGGTGGAGGAGTCGGCCGAGGAGGCGCCGGCGGAAAAGAAAAAGGGCGCAGAGGCGCCCCCGTCGTCCGACCAGCTTTCGCTGTTCTGAAACCATGCCGGCGGGGCGGCCCGAAGGCGGCTCAATCGTAGAGCGGCTGGAGCACGGCCGGAATGTCGCGCTTGGGACGCTTGTCCTCGGTCTTCGCCTCCGGCTTGCAGCGCGTGGCGGCCACCACGGCGGGCAGGCCGAGCGGCTTGTAGCGCGCCTGGAGGGGTTCGTCTGCTGCGCGGTCCTGCAGCGGTTGCTTCCTTGCGGTCGACATTGTCTTTCTCCTGAGTGTCGGGCAGCTCCGTTTCGTTCCCCCGGCCGCTGCCCTCGATGCGCCAAGCCCTACGCGACCCGTTCGGCCAAATTCTGCTCGAATTTTGATCGCTCTGCGGCAAGTGGCTGAAAAGACGGGTTTTTGCGATCAACTATTGTGACCGGCGCAAACATTCATTTCCCGGATGTCTTGCGCAGCTTGGTCATCATCGCCGCCGCGACGACGGCGCGGATGCCGATCGGATTGTAGCGGGCGGCAAGGTCGGCCTCGGGGCGTGCTGCTGGCTTGCGGGTCTTCATGGTCCTGTCCCTTTCGTTTGCCGGCGGCCTCCGCCGGTCTCGCCCCTTCCTTTTCCCACGCCGGCCGCCCTGGCCGTGTCACCGCGGGAACACGGGCTCCGGCGAGATTTTCGCCGGGGAAGGCGCCGAGCCGGCTTGACCGGACGCGTGCAGGGCGCGATAAAGCAGGCCATGAAAACGGTACTCTGCATTCGCCGGAGCATTATTCGCTAGCGCACGCGCTGGCCCGGCCGTTTTCGTCCCTCAAAATCCCCGGATGACAACGACCCGGCCAGCCGGGTGCACGCCTTTTGGGGAGATTCTCATGGCT
>CAMLOC010000209.1 GCA_946481465.1 uncultured Shinella sp.
TATCGCCGAGGCGCGGCGGGAGGAGGAACGCGGTATTCCCGCGGATTTCGACTTCAGCGCCCTGCCCGGCCTCTCAATCGAACTGCGGCAGAAGCTGGCGGCGGCGCGGCCGTCGAACCTGGCGCAGGCCGCGCGGGTGGACGGCATGACGCCAGCGGCCTTGACGCTTCTCCTCGCCCATCTCAAGCGCGTGCCCGATGGGGCAATGACACAACGGACAGCCCTTGCATGACCCTTCTGCCCCGTGAATTTGCCGGTTTGAATGTTTCACGTGAAACCGAGGACAGGCTGAACGCCTTCGTTGCGCTCTTTCAGAAATGGGCGAAGACCATCAATCTCGTCGCTCCCTCGACATTGGCGGAAGTGTGGAACCGCCATATCGTCGATAGCGTGCAGATTTATGCCTTGTGTCCGGGGCCGCGAATCTGGGTCGATCTCGGCAGCGGCGGAGGTTTTCCCGGCATTGTCACCGGCATCCTGTTGGCCGGCGTGGGAGACGGATGGCTTTATCTCGTTGAAAGCAACAACAAGAAGGCCGCCTTCCTGCGAACTGCCATCCTGGAAACGGGCGCGCGCGCCTCGGTTCATGCGATTCGCATCGAGGAGGCACCAGCGGCGATCCCGCATTGCGATGCGATATCGGCCCGGGCGCTGGCGGATCTGGACCTACTGATGGAATTTGGGCGGCCATGGGCCGACCGTAACCCGGATCTCAGGTTTTTCCTCCACAAAGGCCGGGATTATCAGCGCGAGGTCGAGAAAGCGCATGGAAGGTGGGGATTCGATCTGGTAAAACATGCCAGTGTCGTCGAGCCGGATTCCGTGGTGCTCGAACTTTCGAAGCTTTCGCGAAAACATGAGTGATTGGCGAATGTCCATGGCAGGCGAAAAGAACCGGATCATCACCATCGCAAACCAGAAGGGTGGCGTCGGCAAGACGACGACGGCCATCAATCTTGCCACCGCGCTCGCCGCGATCGGTGAGCGTGTGCTGATCGTTGACCTCGATCCCCAGGGCAATGCCAGTACGGGCCTTGGCATCGACCGTCGCAATCGCGCGCTATCGTCCTATGACCTCCTGATCGGTAGTCATGGCGTTGCCGAAACGGTTTTGCAGACCGCGGTCCCCAACCTGTCGATCATCCCGTCGACCATGGATCTTCTCGGTATCGAAATGGAGATCGCGCAGCAGAACGACCGCGTCTTTCGCCTGCGACGGGCGCTCGCCTCGGCGGAAGCGCTCTCTTACTCTTACGTGCTCGTCGATTGCCCGCCGTCCTTCAACCTCCTGACCATGAACGCGCTTGCCGCGGCGCATTCCGTGCTGGTGCCCCTGCAGTGCGAGTTCTTCGCGCTCGAAGGCCTCAGCCAGTTGCTGGAGACGGTGGATCAGGTGCGGCGGACCGTCAATCCGTATCTCGATATCCAGGGCATCGTGCTGACCATGTTCGACTCGCGCAACAATCTTGCGCAGCAGGTCGTCAACGATGTGCGCACGCATCTCGGCGAAAAGGTCTATCATACGCTCATTCCGCGCAATGTCCGCGTGTCCGAAGCGCCGTCCTACGGCAAGCCGGCCATTCTCTACGATCTCAAATGCGCCGGAAGCCAGGCCTATCTCCAGCTCGCCTCCGAGGTGATCCAGCGTGAAAGGCAGCGTCGGGCTGCCTGATTTCCGTATCCGTGAGTAGAACCGATGAATGAAGACAACTCGAAGCGGCGTCTTGGCCGCGGCCTTGCCGCCCTGATCGGTGAAATGGACCAATTGCCCGCAGCCGATGTGGGTGAGCGGCCCTCGGTCAATCCCGATCGCCTCGTCCCGATCGAGTTCGTCGGGCGCAATCCACGCAATCCGCGGCGCTATTTCGATGAATCGGAATTGCAGGATCTGGCGTCCTCGATCCGCCAGCACGGTATCGTGCAGCCGGTCGTCGTTCGTACCACGGCGGACAATCGCTACGAGATCATCGCCGGCGAGCGCCGTTGGCGCGCGGCGCAGCTTGCCGGGCTGACCGATATCCCGGTCATCATCCGGGATGTGGACGACCGGACAGCACTCGAGATAGCTATCGTGGAGAACGTCCAGCGCTCCGATCTCAACCCGCTGGAAGAGGCGATGGGCTATGAGCTGCTGATCGCCGACCACGGCTACACGCAGAACGACCTCGGTGAGATCATCGGCAAGAGCCGCAGCCATGTGGCCAACAGCCTTCGCCTGCTGAAACTGCCGGAGCCGGTGCGCGACATGCTGGCCTCCGGTTCGCTTTCGGCCGGCCATGCCCGGGCGCTCATTCCCACTTCAGACCCCATCGCGCTGGCAAAGACCGTCGTGGCGAAGGGCATGTCGGTGCGGGACGCGGAGCGCCTGGCGCAGAACGACATCAAGGCGCAGGGCGATCCCAACCACAGCCAGGCGCCGCGCAAGGATGAAAAGGACGCCGACACGCTGGCGCTGGAGCGCACGCTTTCGGACGTGCTCGGCCTCGATGTGACCGTCAATCACAAGGGAAGCGGCGGCCAGCTGCGGATCGCCTACAAGACCCTGGAACAGCTCGAGGAAATCTGCCGGCTTCTCGAGCGGCGGTAATATCCTTAGCCGGATTCAGCGACGGGCGGATTGCAGCACGGTCGCCAGCATCGTCTGCATGGCGATCGTATCCTCCAGCGCCGGCCGCTGCCGGCTTTGCAGGATGGCGGCTTGCAGGCGCTGGGTTTCCCGGCGGATCGCCGGGCTCGTCCATGTTTTCAGCGCGTTCTCGACGATCGGCTTGCGGCGGAAATGCAGATGGCGGCCGAGCGTCGCCATGGCCTGGCCGGCCGGCGCCCGTTTCTCATCCATTTCCGCGCGCATCAGCTCCAGAAGCTGGAACTGTCGCAGGCATCCCTGCAGGACGAGGAAGACCGGCGTCTTGGACGAGACGATCTTCTGGATGGCGTGCAGGAAGCCCTCCTTGTCACCCTTGAGGATGGCGTCTATGGCGTCGTCCGTCGAGATCGCGCTGGCATCGCCGACGATTTCCTCGACGTCCTGCTCCTCGATCATCTCTTTGCCGCGGCAATAGAGCGCGAGCTTGCGCACCTCGTTGCGCGAGGCGAGCCGGTCGCCGCCGATGGTCTCCATCAGGCGCGCGCGGGCCGTGGGCGAAATGCGAAGGCCCTCGGATGCGAGCTCCTGGTCGATGAGCGCCTGCAGCGCGCGTCCGTCGTCCGCATAGCAGGCGATGGCGACGGCAGCGGCGCTGGATTCGGCCGTCTTGCGCAGTGCGGCGCCCTTCTTCAGGTCGCCCGCCTCGATAATCAGGGTGGAAGGCCCTGCCGGCATCTTCGCGAGAATGTCCAAGGCGTCGGAAACACCCTTTTCGCTGCCGGCATTGCGGATCCAGACGAGGCGGTCGCCACCGAAGAGGCCGATCGCGTTCATCTCGTCGATCAGCCGCCCCGGCTGGCCGCCGATCTCGCCGGCGTCGAGCTTGACCACGGAAAACGCGTCGTTCAGATCCACGCCGCTGACTGCGGCAAGCGCGGCGGCGCGCTCGGAGACGAGGCCCCTGTCGGGGCCATAGATCAGGAAAAGCCGCACGGGTAGCGGCTTTCGCTTCAGGAACCCGTCGAACTCGTGCGACTTGACTTCGGCCATAGCCGGCTCAGCGCCGGCCGAGCGCCGACGCGACGTCCGCGCGGATCAACTCTGCCAGCTCGCGGGCACCACGGTTTTCGGCATCCCGGACGGCGCGCAGCTTGGCGAACTCCTGCACGGGATAATCGACGAGAGCGACCGCCGAGCGCTTGCCGGAGGCCAATGTTTCGCCGGAGTCCGTCTGCACGAGATTGTAGTCGGCAGAAACGACGATACGGCCTGCGAGAGGGATGTCGTCGCGCACGTCGAGCAGCACGCCGATCTGGCGGACCGTCACGTTGAGCTCAAGGTGATAGAGCGCGCTCTGCGTCTCGCCGGCGCCGCCGGAGAAGAGGAAGATCAGGTCGTTGCGGACCTGTTGTTCCACGCGGTCATCGGCCTTCGAGATGGCGACGGCGGCGAGCTTGCCCTGCGTGCCGGCGGGCGTTGAATAGAGCGGCCGCACCTGGCAGCCGGCGATGACGCCGAGGATGGCGATGCCGGCAAAGGCCTTGGCGAACCGGGAGAGACCGCTTCCGTCAGACAACAACATTCACGATCCTCTGCGGTACGACGATGATCTTCTTGGGTTGCTGGCCGGCAAGCGCGGCCTGGACGGCTTCGAGCGCCAGAACGGCCGCCTGGACGGCAGTCTGGTCCGCATCGCGGGCGATTGTCAAATCCGCGCGCTTCTTGCCGTTGATCTGCACCGGCAGGGTGACTTCGTCGTCGGCGACGAGGCGGTCTTCGTAGGAGGGCCACGGGGTCATCGCGACGAGGCCCTCCCCGCCGATCTCGCGCCAGCACTCTTCCGCAAGATGCGGCGTCATGGGGGCGACGATGCGGATCAGGATGCCGGCAGCCTCACGCAGGGCGGCGGTGAGGTCGGCCGAAGCCTTGCCGGCGGCAACGGCCGTCAGCGGTGCGGCGAGCGCATTGACGAATTCGTAGATGCGGGCGACGGCCTTGTTGAAGGCAAGCTTGTCGTAGTCGGCCTGCACGGCCTTCAGTGTCTTGTGGGCGGCCTGCGAGACGGCGAGGGCCTCGCCCTCCGTGCCCGGGCGGCCCTGTGCGGCTTTCAGCGCCGGGGCAGCCTCGGAAAGGAGGCGCCAGACGCGCTGCACGAAGCGGTGCGCGCCTTCGACGCCGGCTTCCGACCAGATGACATCACGGTCCGGTGGAGAATCGGAGAGCACGAAGAAGCGGGCGGTATCGGCGCCGTAGGAGGCGATGATGTCGTCGGGATCGACGACGTTCTTCTTCGACTTCGACATTTTCTCGATCGAGCCGATAGCGATTTCTTCGCCGGATTCGAGATGAGTCGCGCGGCGCTTGCCGTTTTCCTCCTCGATGCGGATCTCGGCGGGGGTCACCCATTCGCGCTTGCCGTCGACGGTGCGGCTGTAGGTTTCGTGCACCACCATGCCCTGGGTGAAGAGGCCCTTGAAGGGCTCCTTCACGTCCACATGTCCGGTTGCCTGCATGGCGCGGGTGAAGAAGCGTGAATAGAGCAGGTGCAGGATCGCGTGCTCGATGCCGCCGATATACTGGTCGACCGGCAGCCAGGCATTGGCCGCGGCCGGGTCCGTCGGGTCGTTCTCCCATGGGGCGGTGAAGCGGGTGAAATACCAGGACGAATCGACGAAGGTGTCCATCGTGTCCGTCTCGCGGCGGGCGTCCTTGCCGCAATGCGGGCAGGCGACGTGGCGCCAGGTCGGATGGCGGTCGAGCGGGTTGCCCGGCTTGTCGAAGGTGACGTCGTCGGGCAGCTTGACCGGCAGGTCGGCCTTCGGCACGGGCACGACGCCGCAATCCTCGCAATGGATGACCGGAATGGGGCAGCCCCAGTAGCGCTGGCGCGAAATGCCCCAGTCGCGCAGGCGGAAGTTCACCTTGCGCTCGCCCTGCGGAGCGTTGCCGAGCGTGGCGGCGGACAGGCGCCTTGCCACCTCTTCGAAGGCGGCATCGGTGCCGAGGCCGTCGAGGAAGCGGGAATTGATCATCACGCCGTCGCCGACATAGGCTTCGTCGGCGATCGCGAACGTTGCGGCGTCACCGTCCTCGGGCATGACGACGGGCACGACCGGCAGGCCGTATTTGCGGGCGAAATCGAGGTCGCGCTGGTCGCCGGAGGGGCAGCCAAAGATGGCGCCCGTGCCATAGTCCATCAGAACGAAGTTGGCGATGTAGACCGGGAGTTCCCAATTCGCATCGAAGGGATGGCGGACGCGGATGCCGGTGTCCATGCCCTTCTTCTCGGCCGTTTCCAGCGCGGCGAGCGAGGTGCCGGCGCGGCGGCATTCCTCGGCGAAGGCCATGATTTCAGGGTTCTTCGCGGCAGCGTCCCTGGCCAGCGGATGATCGGCGGAAATGGCGAGGAAAGACGCGCCGAACAGGGTATCGGGCCGGGTCGTGTAGACGGTAACGTCCTTTTCGGCGGTGAGGCCGGCGCTTTCGCAAACCTCCCAGCGCACCAGCATGCCCTCGGAACGGCCGATCCAGTTCTTCTGCATCAGCCGGACCTTTTCCGGCCACTGGTCGAGCGTTTCCAGCGAATCGAGCAGATCCTGGCTGAAATCGGTGATGCGGAAGAACCATTGCGTCAGCTCGCGCTGCTCGACGAGCGCGCCGGAGCGCCAGCCGCGGCCGTCGATGACCTGCTCGTTGGCAAGGACGGTATGGTCGACCGGGTCCCAGTTCACCTTGGACTGCTTGCGGTAGACGAGGCCCTTCTCCAGGAAGTCGAGGAAGAGATGCTGCTGGCGCTGGTAATATTCGACGTCGCAGGTGGCGAATTCACGCGACCAGTCCAGCGACAGGCCCATGGACTTGAGCTGGTTGCGCATGGTCGCGATATTGTCGTAGGTCCAGCCCTTCGGATGCACCTTGTTCTGCATGGCGGCGTTTTCGGCGGGCATGCCGAAGGCATCCCAGCCCATCGGGTGCAGCACATTGAAGCCGCGGGCGCGCTTGTAGCGCGCGACCACGTCGCCCATCGCATAGTTGCGCACATGGCCCATATGGATGCGGCCCGACGGATAGGGGAACATCTCGAGGACGTA
>CAMLOC010000210.1 GCA_946481465.1 uncultured Shinella sp.
GGCCTGCATGATGCGGTAGGCCTCCTCGGTCATGACCTGTTCGAGGCAGGCGCGCAGGCAGGCGAGCTGCAACGCGCTGCCCGACAGCGTCGTGCCGATGCCGGAATGGCCGTGGCCGCTCTGCTCGCGGCGGATGACGTGCAGCCTGTCGGAGATCGCCTGCGTCATGCCCCAGACGCTGACCGGCACGCCGCCGCCGATCGGCTTGCCCATGACCATGAGGTCGGGGTCGAGCCCGTGCACCTTCGTATAGCCGCCGAGGCCGGTGGAGATGGTGTGCGTCTCGTCGATGAGCAGCAGCGTGCCGGCGTCGCGCGTCAGGCGGCGCAGCGCATCGTGGAAGCCGGGCGCGGGCGGGATCATGCCGCAATTCGTCATGACGGGCTCTGCGAGCACACAGGCGATGTCGTTTCCGGCAAGCGCCCGCTCCAGCGCGGCCTCGTCGTTGAACGGGATCGAGACGGTGAGTTCCCCGAGGTCGCGCACCTGGCCGAGCAGGTTGCGGCGCGAAACGGTCCTGCCGTCGACGAGGTCCACCAGCGTGTCGTCCACCGCGCCGTGGTAGCAGCCGTCGAAGACGAGGAGTTTCGCCCGGCCGGTGACGGCGCGGGCGACGCGGATGGCAAAGCGGTTGGCGTCGCTCGCCGTGGCGCCGAGCTGCCAGCGCGGCAGGCCGAAACGCTCGACCAGCAGCCGGCCGACAATCCCGGCATCGGAGGAGGGCAGCATGGTGGTGAGGCCGCGCGTGCCGGCATTCTTCAGCGCCTCCAGCACCGGGGCGGGGCCGTGGCCGAACATGGCGCCGGTATCGCCGAGGCAGACGTCGACGATGCGGTTGCCGTCGAGATCGACGAGCTCTGCGCCGCTCGCCTCGTCGACGACGAGGGGGAAGGGCGTCGGCCAGTCGAGCATCCAGTGCTGCGGCACGCCGTCGAAGAAGCCGGACGTCGCCTCGTCATGCGCCGCCGCCGACCGCGGCCGCCGTGCGCGGAAAACCGCCGCCTCCGCCTCGATGAGCGCGCGGGCGCGCGCCTCCAGCTCCGCCCTCTCCATTCCGTTCTCCAGCCTGCCTCAAAAATGTGATCACATATTGGTTGATGTGATTTCAAGTGTCAAACGACAAGATGCCCGGCGGAACGGCTAAAGGGCGCTGACGATGCGCAGCCAGTCGTGCACGGAGGCGGCGGCCTGCCGTTCGGCTGAGCCGAGGGCGAGGGGGCCGCGGTCGCCCATTTCGCGCACCTCGCGCGGGCTCATGCCGAACTGGTGGCGGAAGGCACGGGAGAAGGCGGAAATATCGGAAAAGCCGCAGGCATAGGCGATCTCGCCGACGGTGCGCTTGCGCTCGTCCGCCAGCATGTCGAAGGCCGCGCGCAGGCGTCGGCTGCGGATATGGTCGGTGACGCCGCCGATCGGCTCGAACAACCGATAGAGCGAGGCGCGCGACAGGCCGAACATCTTGCACAGATGCTCCGGCCCGAGATCCGGCGAGGCGAGGTGCTGCTCGATATAGCGGCGGATCTCCATGATGACGGCGCCGCGCACGGTGGGGGAGGGAAGGCTGCGTTCGGCAAGCTGCGGACCGACGAGATTGGTGACGAGGTTGGCCGTGGCGGTGACGATGGCCGGCGCTTCGTCCGGGGTGATGTCCGCAAGATCGTCGAAAAGGGCGCGCAGATGGCTGCCGATCAGGCGCGCCGTGCTGGTCGAACGCTTCAGGAGAAGCCCGTGCAGCGCGTCGTTCTGCCCTTCCTTGCCGAACAGCAGGTGGCGCGGCAGCACGAGGGTGAGGTTGCGACAGCGCTGCGTTTCGGCCTGCAGGGGCCGCGACAGGTCGAAGAGCGATATGTCGCCCGCCTCCACCCGCATCGTCTGGCCGTTGACCGTGCGCAGGTCGCTGCCGTCCAGCGTCAGTTGCACGAAGATGAGATCGAGCCCGCTGCGGGCGATGCGCCCGGGATCGCGGGAGAAACAGTAGGTCGTGCCGAGCATCTCGGCCGCGAAGAACAGGGCCGGCCCCATGAAATAGGTGGAGAGGCTGGCGCGAAAATCGGCGATCCGCTCCGGCGTCGCCATGCTCGTGCGGAAGACCGGGTCGAGCGTCTCGGCAAAGAGCTGGCTTTCCCGGCGACAATCCGCGCCGGCTTGGGCAAGGACAGAGTTGGAGGGCAGCTTGGCGACGGGACTCATTCTCTCTCGCGACGGTTCGATGGCGGTCGATCTTGCCTATCAAGAGGCGGGGACGGACGAAGGTTCCCGGAAATTCACCCCCGTGCCGGATTTCCCGGCTTGGCACGGTGTCTCATTCTTTTGGCGCCCCGTCTCATAATGCCGATTGGCCCCCGGAATACAATTGACAGTTTCAGCGGCCTGCAACCCCATGGAAAATAATGGGTTCATCGGGGCCCGCGATGCCGCGGCAACCACGTGAGGGAGGCGCATCGTTCCGGATCGGGGAATGGGTATGGATCAGGTTTCCTTTGCCGACAGCGCGCTGGCCTTCAAGGTGGCGCCGTTCGAGTTCCTCAACGCACCGGGTTTTGCCGCGGCGCGCGACCGGCTCATCGCCGGCAAGCTCGCGCTCTACGAGGGCAACCACCTCTTCAACCGGCTCATCCTGGAGGAGGGGCGGTTCCTCTGTTACCTTGCCGCGCTCTCGCTGCATGCCGGACAGGACATGGCGCGCGGGTCCACCTGGCTGACGCTCGGGCGCCTGCAACGCGAGGTCACGGAACTCGGCGTGGCGAGCCGCAACCGGGTCGAGGCCCAGGTCTCCTGTCTGCGCAAATACGGCTTCCTCACGCAGCAGCCGCATGCCTCGGACCGGCGCGTGCGCCTGCTCGTTCCCAACGCCGCCCTTCTGGCGCGCGATGCCGGCATTCTCGGCCATCTCGTCGAGGGGCTGTCGGCGCTCGGGCTCTCGCCGACGGAAGGATGCAGCGGGCCGCTGTCACCGGAACTGCACCGCGCCATGCGCCGGGCGACGCTGCCGCACCTGCCGGGCCTCAGCCGGATCATCCGCCGTCATCTGCCGCTGGCGCCGTTCTTCGCCCATGATTGCGGCTACATGATCCTGCTGCTGCTTCTGCGCGGCGCGCGCGCCGGCGACGACGGCGTCATCGCTTCCGGCTACCAGCGGCTTGCCATGCAGACCGGCGTCTCGCGCACCCATGTCCGCCGTATCGTCGAGGCGGCGCGCGATGCGGGCCTCGTGACCACCACGGCGCGCGGCGGCCATGACATCCGGCTGACGCCGGCCATGTGGCACGCGGCGGACCGCTGGTTCGCCGACAAGCTCGCCCTGACGGACCTGTTGTTGCGCGAGGCCCTGGCGGCCGGAACCGTCGACGCGGCCGCCTGACTATCCCGCGGAAGCGGCGGCGGCGAGAACGACCGCCAGGACGAGATGCGTCAGGTGATGCAGCGTCTGGTCCGCCCCCAGCAGCCACCAGAAACCGGTCTTGCTGGGCACGAGCGCCCGGCGCCGGGCGGCGATGCCCTTCATCCGGTCGATCGCGCCATGGACGAGGGCGTCGGCGATGCCGAGCCAGGCGAGCGGCGGGGCGACGACGAGAAACAGGAGGGTGGTGAGGGCGCCGTGCAGGCCGGCATGGATCACGAGCGGCAGCAACCAGCCGTCCCGCCGCTCCTTGCCCATCGCGATCCAGTCCGTCTGGAAAAGGAAATCGGCCAAAAAGTGCTTTACGAGGAACGCCGCCATGGCGGCGGCGATCCAAACGGTCGAAATCTGGTCCGGTATGTCGATCATTCCGCTCCCGTCTGCCCGCTGCCGTAAGGCAGGGCGCGACCCCTTCCCATGCAGCTTCCGGACGCAACCGCCCCGGCCGGCGTCTGCGACCGGGCGACAGCGCCCGGCCGCAGGATGTCCTACTAGCGGCCGCCCGCCTCGATGATGCCCTTCGTCAGGCTGCCGGTCGCCGGATAGAGCGGGATCAGGCAGGCCTGGAGCGCATGGTAGAGGTCCCCCTTGCCGGCGAACAGGGTGTAGCTCGGCACGAGATCTTCCGTCAGCTCTTCATGCCAGCCGCCGCGGTCCTGATCAAGGAAATGACGCGCGATGGCGTCCCAGATCCTGCGATACCAGGTCTCGTGGAGATCGCTCGGCAGGTGCTCGCAGAGGAAGGCGGCCGCGCCGACACCCTCGGCCATCGGCCACCACAGCTTGTTGCGTTTGGCAGGCGTGTCGTCCCAGTCGAGCGTGTAGAAGAAGCCGCCCTTCTCCCCGTCCCAGCCGAGCGCGATGGATTGCGCGAAGAGCGCCTTTGCGGCCTCTGGCATCCAGTCGTGTTTCTTCCCGCCGAGCGCGTAAAGCTGGAGGATGAGCCGCGCCCATTCCAGCCAGTGGCCGGGCGTCGTGCCGGAAGGGCGGAACATCTCGTTGCCGCGATAGGCCTTGTCCAGCACCCAGTTCTCGTCGAAATGCTCCGGCACGCGGAAGCCGTTTTCGCCCGCGCGGCGGCGGATGACGAGGTCGGCAATGCTTTCCGCCTTGTCGAGATAGCTCTTGTCGCCGGTCGCCTCGAAGGCGGCCATCAGGGCTTCCGTCAGGTGCATGTTGGAATTCTGGCCGCGATAGCCGGGGATCGCCGTCCAGTCCGCCTCGAACTCTTCGGCGATCGCGCCGTGCTTTTTCTCCCAGAAGCGCGTTTCCAGCACGTCGGTGACGTCGGCGATCATCCGGTCGGCATCCGGGTGGCCGGCGACCTTGGCGCTGGAGGCGGCCAATAGCACGAAGGCGTGGCCGTATCCCTGCTTGCTGGCGTCGAGCAGGCCCGCATTGTCGAGCGACCAGTGGTAGCCGCCGCGCTCCGCGTCGCGGTGCTTTTCCCAGAGGTATTTCATGCCGTGGTCGACGATATCGTCGGAGCCGGGGCGTCCGAGCAGGCTGCCGATGGAAAAGCAGTGCACCATGCGCGCGGTGGAATGGATGCCGCGCACCGGATTGCCGGGATTGAGCGGCCGTCCCTCGACGTCGAGTTCGTGAAAGCCGCCGAGCGGGTTGAAGGCCCGGTTCTGGAAGAAGTCGAAGAGGCGGTTGGCTTCGCGCCAGAGCCACTGGCGATGGTACTCGCGCTTGCGCCAGGCCGTGCCTGGATGTCCCGTTGCGCCCATGATGCGTTCTCCTTTTCGATCGGTCCGCATTGCCGTTTCCCGTTCAGGGGCCTTTATGGGCGCGGGAGCAAACTCCCGTGGCGTGGTGTTCACGCACGGCCCGTAACGCTCGCAATGACGGTTGGCCTCCGGACAGGTGGGAGGGGAGTTATGGCCCAGAACCTTGGGCACGGCAACCCGGCAAGGAGGCCCGTGCCTCGGCGGCATGCATGTCCCGGAAAGGATGAAAGGCGAATTTACGATTGCGGCGGAAATGAGAAAATATACTCTATCAATCTTATAGGGATAATATATAATTTACCCTGAAAAACGGGGCGGAGATGATTGTCCGCACCCGAAGGCCGGTAAAGAGAGCCTTCAGAACAAGGGATGATGGATGACTAACGCCAAACTCGATGGTCGCGCCGGTTCCGTAGCCTTCGGCAGCACCAACGATCGAAGGGCCCGCCGCGCCAGACAGCAGGCCCTCGTCAATCAGGTCGTCATTACCGGCGCCTTCCTCTTCGTCGGCGCCGTGGTGTTCGGTCTGGTCGGCTGACCGTCGGCCCGCTTCGCCGGTCCTATCTGACCTGCGCCGTCACGAAATCCTTCACGATCCGCACGATGCCGCGCGACAGGACCTCGTCCAGCGCGGCGATGAAATCGTCCACATGCGCGCGCTCGCAGATCAGCGGCGGCTCCAGGCGGATGACGTTGCGGTTGTACTCGGTGAAGGCGACGAGCACGCCGTGGTCGCGTAGCAGATGGCTGCCGATGAAGCCCGGCAGCGACCCCTTCAATTTGTCGTCGAGCACCGAAAGCAGCGGGCGCAGCACGAGCGGCATGGTCTTCGAGAAATCGTGGAACTCCAGGCCGATCATCATGCCCCTGCCGCGAACTTCCTTCAGAAGCGAGGGATAGCGCGCCTGCAGCGCGTGCAGCCGTTCCAGCAGGTAATCCCCGACTTCTGCCGAATTGTCGATGAGCCGCTCGTCATAGAGCACGTTGAGCGCCTCGATCGAGGTGATGCAGGCCTCGCCGATGCCGCCGAACGTCGCCATGGCGTGGATCATCGCGGTCTTCGGCGTGCCGTAGGCCTTCATGTAGACGTCGCGCGTGGCGATCATGGCGCCCATGGCCGCCTTGCCGCCGCCCAGCGACTTGGCGAGCGCCGTCACGTCGGGGACGACGCCGTAGTGCTCGAAGGCGTAGAACTTGCCCGTGCGGCCGAGGCCGCACTGCACCTCGTCGGCGACCCACAGCACGCCGTACTGGTCGCAAAGCTGACGCAGCTTCTTCCAGAACGCCTCGTCCGCCTGGATGATGCCGCCGCCGCCCTGCACGGTCTCAAGGACGATGACGCCGATCTGCGGATCGGCGCGGAAGGCGTTCTCGATCGCCTCTATGTCGCCGAACGGCACGCGGACGCTGTTGTCGACCAGCTTGAACTCGCCGCGATAAAGCTGTCCGTCGGTAATCGAGAGCACGCCCTTCGTCTTGCCGTGGAAGGAGTTTTTCGCATAGACGATCTTCGGCTTCTTGGGGCCTGCTGCGCGCT
>CAMLOC010000211.1 GCA_946481465.1 uncultured Shinella sp.
GGCGATGTCGAAATCGAGGCCGTGCACGTCGGTGAGCAGACGCACCAGTTCGGCGACGGAAATGGCCGGGTGCGTGTCGTTGAGCTGGATCGCCACGGCATCCGGCAGCGAGGTGAAGTCCGGATATTGCTGCAGGTGGCGGCGCAGGATGTCCTGCAGCGAGGCGGAGCAGAAGAAGAATTCCTGCCGGAGGCGCAGTTCCTGGCCGGCGGACGTGGCGTCGGCCGGATAGAGCACGCGCGTCAGGCTTTCCGCCCTGTTGCTCTCCTTCAGCGCGCCGATATGGTCGCCGGCGTTGAAGGCGTCGAGCAGGATCGGGTCGATCGGGTTCGCGGCCCAAAGGCGCAGGGTGTTGACGCGCTTGGCCCGCCAGCCCACCGCCGGGGTATCGAAGGCCGTGGCAATGACGCGCTCGGCCGGCTTCCAGACGAAACGCTGCTTGTCCTCGCCGATGTTGATCGTCTCGACGGCGCCGCCGAAGCCGATCTCGTAGGAGCTTTCGCGCCGCTCGAACTCCCAGGGGTTGCCGTGGGCAAGCCAGGTCTCCGGCAGTTCCACCTGCCAGCCGTCCGCCATCTGCTGGCGGAACAGGCCGTGCACGTAGCGGATGCCGTAGCCGTAGGCCGGCACGTCGACCGTCGCCATGCTCTCCATGAAACAGGCGGCAAGGCGCCCGAGGCCGCCATTGCCGAGGGCGGCGTCCGGTTCCAGTTCGGCGATGACGTCGAGGTCGACGCCGAGCGAGGCGAGCGCGTGGCGCATCTCGTCCATGATGCCGATATTCGTCATGGCGTCGCGCATCAGGCGGCCGATGAGGAATTCGAGCGACAGGTAGTAGACCCGCTTTGCGCCCGTGGCATAGGTCCGGCGGGTAGAATCCATCCACTTGTCGGTGATGCGGTCGCGGGCGACGAGGATGGCGGCGGTCAGCCAGTCATGCGGCTTGGCGACCTTGGGGTCCTTGCCGATGCGGTATTTGAGACGCTCCAGGAGTTCGGTCGCGAGCTGTTCGCGATCCGAGGATCGGGGGGCGGGGGCGAGATCGTTGTTGGTAACCCGGTTCATCATGGTGAACTTTGCCCCCTCGCATTCTGTGCGTCGTTCTCGCGAAAGTCGCGTTTAAATCAATTTATGCATCTATCCGAAGCGCTTGCAACATGCTTTTCAAGAAAGGCGGCCTGCATTTTCGACATGCCTGAAACACGTTGAATATACGAAAAAACCCGCCGGGCGGGCCCTGCGGGTTCTGCATTTTCTAAGGGCGGAATGCCGCTTATTTGGTCAGGCGCGACACCACGGCGGAGGTCCGCTCGCCGATCACCTTGAAGGCCGCGACCAGGGCCGCCATGTTCTCGGCCTGGAAATAGTGCGATGCGCTCGATGCACATTCCTTCAGCAGATTCTGGCCGCGGGTCGGCGCCATGAAGGCGACGGTGTAGACCTCCATGCCGTCGTTCTTGGCGGCGGTGCAGGTCGCCTTGGTGCTCGTGTCGTCGGATGTGCTGTTGTTGTCGCCGTCCGTCATGAAGACGAGATATTTGGTCGGGACCTGGCCGTTCTTGTTCTTGTGCGCCTTGTCTTCGGAGGCCTTGCCCAGCCTGTTGTAGGCCGTCTCCATGGCTTTGCCCGAGGCGGTGCCGCCCTCCGCATTGAGCTTGTTGATGTAGTCGAGCGAATTGGTGAAACCCCAGGCCAGTGCGCTCGGCGTGTAGCTCTGCGAATCGTAGGCGATCGCGCCGGTGCGCACATAGGTGCCGGTCGGGTCCGCCGCCTGGAACTGGGTGAAGAGGCTGGCTGCCGCCAGTTTCAGGGCCGCCATCTTGGAGACGTAGCACGGGCTCGTCGGCGACACATTGCGACCCCAGTTCGATTCCGTCCAGTTGATGCAGGAAGAGACCGAGGTGTCCTTCTCGTTGGTGATCCAGGCCATCGAGCCGGACTTGTCGAGCACGAGGAACATCGAGAGGGCGTTCTTCGATTCCGTCGCGCTTTCCGCCGAGCTCGAGGCGTTCATCGTGGTCTTCGTCTGGCCGAGAAGCCGCGTGAAGGGGTTGAAGTTCATCTCGTAGCTCGTCGAGACGTCGACCTTGAAGGACTTGCCGTTGCCGACCAGCGCCGTTTCGGTGATATCGACGACGGTGGAGGCGTCGAAGTCGTATTCCTTCACGCCGTCGCTCTTGGCGCTCTTGCCCTCCGCGGAGGCCTCGTCTTCGGCTTCCTCCACGTCGGTGGCACCGTTCATCTGCACCTTCAGGAAGCGCATGGCGATGACTTTCGCCTCGGAAATGCTCTTGCCGTCATTGGCGAGCGCCGAGGCCGCGGCGAGTGCGGCCGCGTCGGCGGCATCCTGCAGCTCGGCCTTCTTCATGACCATGGTGGTCAGGTCGATGGCCACGCCCCCGGCCGCCAGCATGACGGGGAAGACGAGGGCCGTCATCATTCCGAAATTGCCGCCGCGATCGCGCAGGAGGCGTGCGGCCCAGGTCTTTCTTTCCGTGTTCTTCGTCATGAGAGTTCACCCGCCATCTTCATAATGTGGGGCGAAACTAGCAGTGAAGTGTTATTTAACGGTTCGAGCGGGTGGTATAGTTTTCGTAAAATTGCGCGGACCCTGAAAAACCGGCCTTTGCGGCTGTTTCCAAACGGGATTTATGCCGTCTGGCGCACCGGAACGACATCGACGGCCTGGTTCGTCGTGTGCTGGCCGTAGCCCTTCAGGACGCCGATGACGGGGGCGACGTCCGCATAGTCGCGGCCGTAGGCGACGACGATATGGTCGGTGCCGGCGGGAATGTCGTTGGTCGGGTCGAGCTCCATCCAGCCGTTCACCCGGCCGCACCAGTAGCGCACCCAGGCGTGCATGGCGTCCGCCCCTTCCAGCCGTTCCTTGCCTGGCGGGGGAATGGTGCGCAGGAACCCGCTGACATAGCCGGCGGGAATGCCGAGGCTCCTCAGCGCCACGATCATCACATGGGCGAAATCCTGGCAGACGCCGCGCTTCAGCTTGAAGGCCTCGCGCGGGGTGGTGTCGACGTTCGTCGCCTTCCCGTCATAGGTGAAGTCCTTGTGGATGCGTGTGCAGACGGCCGTCGCTATGGCGCGGATCGTCATGTCCGGCTTGACGATGGACCGGGCGTATTCGGCGATCTCGGGGCAATCCTTCAGCCGCGGGCTCGGGCCGGTATAGTGGTGCGGCGAGCCGGCATCGAGCGACCAGTAGTTCGCGATATCCTCGGGCAGGTCGGCGACGCGCGGGGAGAAGTCGGCGGCCGGTTCAGGCATGTCGACATGCACGCGCGCCTGCATGCGGATATCCAGCCGCTCATGCGGGTTGCGGAAGAGGACGGCGCTCATCGGGTTGTCGAAGAAGTCGTTGTGATCGACCCGTTCGCCGGGGCCGGGTGTCACGCCGACCGTGCCGGCGACGAGCCGCTGGCGGCCGCTTATCGACAGCGGCAGCACGCGCACGATGTGCCGGCCGCCGGAAACCGGCGTGTCATAGAGGTAGCTGATATGGAGGTTGACGTCGTAGAGCATGGTTTCGGCGCCTTCCCCTCGCTCAGCTCAGATAGGTCTGTGCAAGAATGTCGGACAGTTTTTCGAGTTCCGTCTCGAAGCGCTTGTAGACCGCGTCCGTCATGGTCTCCGGCGTCATCACCGCAAGCCCCGCATGCAGCCGCATCGCCTCGCGGTAGAAGGGCGACATCTGGCCGTTGGCATAGGCGTTCGGCAGTTGCTCCACCTCGTTCTTGATCTCGTTGAGCTGGTAGAGGATCGAGCGCGGGTTGAGCGGGTCGAGCGCCAAAAGGTCGGTGACCGTCAGGCGCGCCGTCGCGACATTGTAGCGGCGGCGGTGGGTCATCACGCTGTCGCCGATCTCCAGCAGCATGTCGAGCGCGCCGTCGGGCGCGTCCTCGCCGGACATGTGGCCGAGCAGGCGCGTCATGTGCAGGCCGCGTTCGAGATAACGGCCGATGGAGAGGAAGCGCCAGCCGGTGAAACGGTACATGTTCTCGTGCACGAGGCCGGCGAAGCCCGCGAGTTTCCGCAGGAGCACGGTCATGGCGCGCGTCGCGTCGTCGCCGGCCTCGATGCTGACATGGAAGCGGCGGGCGGTCTTCGACAGGTCGTTCAGCGCCAGCCAGCCGTCCGGCGAGAACCGGTCGCGGATGTTGCTGGCGGAAAAGACGGCGCTGTCGATGTTGCGGATGAGGCTCGTCGGCACGGCCTCCGCCGTGTCGATGTCGAGCGCTTCCAGGTAGTCGGTGACGTCCTTCAGCAGCGGCTGTTCGGGATTGGCATATTCGGCGTAGCGGCCGTGCCAGGCGCGCAGGATGCGCAGGGCCCCTTCCGCTCGCTCGATATAGCGGCCGAGCCAGAAGAGGTTGTCGGCCGCGCGGCTCGGCAGGCTGCCGGGCATGTTGCGGGTGAAGACCTCTTCCGCCGGCAGCAGCGTGGTGCGCTCGACGGGCTTCGGGCTGACGATCCAGACGTCGGCGGCCGATCCCCCCTCCTGCATGGCGATGGCCGCGACATTGTCGCCGGCGCCGATGCGGGCGAAGCCGCCGGGCATGATCTGCCAGCCGTCGCGCGTGCGGGCGGCGAAGACGCGCAGCGACATGGGTCGCGGCACGAGCTTGCCGTCGACGAAGGCGGGCGTGGTGGAAAGCGTCACGGCCTCCTGGCCGACGAGCTTGGCGCCGTCGGAGGCCAGCCATTCGGTGATCGATTGCCTGGCGGTGTCGCGCAGCGTGGAGCCGAGCACGGACTGCTCGTTGTCGTCGAAGAAGGGGCGGGTCGAATAGGCCGGGCCGATGACCATGCGCTCGATATGGGCCGCGACATGCGCGCGCTCCTCCTTCTGGCCGCACCACCAGGTGGCGACGGACGGCAGGAGCTGGTCCTCTCCCAGAAGCTCGCGACAGATGTTCGGCAGGAAGGCGAGGAAGGCGCGGGTCTCGACGATGCCGGCGCCGAGCGCGTTGACGAAGGTGACGGAGCCGGAGCGCAGCGCCTCGACCATGCCGGGCGTGCCGATATGGGAATTCTGGTTCAGCTCCAAGGGGTCGGCGAAGGCGGCGTCGAGGCGGCGCCAGAGCACGCCCACGGGCTTGAGGCCCGCGACGGTGCGCACCATCACCTTGCCGCCGACGACCGTCAGGTCCTCGCCCTCCAGCAGCATGAAGCCGAGGTAGCGGGCGATATAGGCGTGTTCGAAATAGGTCTCGTTGGCAAGGCCCGGCGTCAGGACGGCGATACGGTCCTCGGCCGGCTTGTTGGCCTGCAGCGTGTTGCGGAAGGCGCCGAAGAAGCCGGCGAGGCGATGGGCGTGGGTCTCCGCATAGACGTCGGAGAAGGCGCGCGTCGTCGCCACGCGGTTTTCCAGCGCGAAGCCGGCGCCGGAGGGGGCCTGCGTGCGGTCGGAGAGCACCCACCAGTTGCCGTCAGGCCCGCGGCCGATCTCGAAGGAGACGAAATGCAGGAAATGCCGGCCGGCCGGATGTACGCCGACAAGAGGGCGCAGGAACTCGCTGTTGGAGGCCACGAGGGCGGGGGGCAGGAGACCGTTCGCGACAAGCTCGTTCTTGCCGTAGATGTCGGCGACGACGGCCTCCAGCAGTTCGGCGCGCTGGATGAGGCCGCGTGAAAGGGTGGCCCATTCGGCTTCGTCGATCAGCACCGGAATGTGCGAGAGCGGCCAGGCCCGCTCGCCGCCGGCCTCCTTGCCATAGGCGCGGAAGAAGACGCCGGCATCGCGCAGATAGCGGTCGGCGCGGGCGAAACGGCCGGCAAGCTCCGCCTCGTCCATGCGGCCGAGTGCGGACAGGAAACGTCGCCAGACGGGGCGCACCACGCCGTCGGGGCCGACCATCTCGTCGGCCACGCCCGCAAGCGGCGCATAGGCGCGCGCCGGTGCATCCGCCGCCCCGGCCGTCCTGCGTTCCGCCTCGACACTCGTGGTCTTCAATCCATTCACTCCTGGAGGAGGCTAAATACTAAATACCGGCGGGCCGGCGCAGATCCAGCGTCAGCGGGAAATCCGCCGGCGGTGTTTCCGGCCATAGCGTGTAGCCGCCTGTCCTGTGTCCCCAGGGCTCGAACCGCGCCAGCCGGCGCGCCTCGGCCTCGTTGCCGTTGACCGGGAAGGTGTCATAGTTGCGTCCGCCCGGATGGGCAACGTGGTAAATGCAGCCCCCGATCGCCCGCCGCGACCATGTATCATAAATGTCGAAGGTAAGCGGTGTGTTGACGGGCAGCACGGGATGCAGGCCCGAGGCCGGCTGCCAGGCCTTGTAGCGCACGCCGGCGATAGAGACGCCCTTCACCCCGGTTGCCTTCAGTGGCATGGGCCGGCCGTTGCAGGCGACGGTGTAGCGTTCCGGATTGGCGGTCTCCAGCTTCACCTGCAAGCGTTCCACCGACGAATCGACATAGCGCACCGTGCCGCCGATGGCGCCCTGTTCGCCCATGACATGCCAGGGTTCGAGCGCCTGGCGCACCTCGAGCTTCGCGCCCTCGTACTCGACCTCGCCGCAGAAGGGGAAGCGGAATTCGAGCTGGGCGGAGAACCATTCGGGCCTGAGGTCGAAGCCGTTCGCCTTGAGATCGGCGAGAACGTCGAGGAAATCCTGCCAGACGTAATGCGGCAGCATGAAGCGGTCGTG
>CAMLOC010000212.1 GCA_946481465.1 uncultured Shinella sp.
TGTTTTGCGCGAAAGGTGCCGCGGGTTAAGCCCCTCCCCCTTGTGGGGAGGGGTTGGGGAGGGGTTTCCAGCCATATGCGATTGCCCTGCCCTTATGGCGGCAATGCCGGCAGGCAGAGGGGGGGGTCATGAAGCCCCGCCGCGAACACGATCGCGTGATCACGAAACCGTCTAGAGCATTTCCGGTGAACTCCGGTTCACCGGAAATGCTCTAGATTCTTGTTTTTACCGCATTATCCGACGCCTAAGCGACCTCGCTTCGGCTGGAAATGCTCTAGAACCGCACTTCCAGCAGCGAGAAATCGTCCGGCAGCGGGCCCTCGCCGTTGAAGGACTTCACCCAGGAAAGGACGTCGCCCGGGCCGCTGGCATGGGCCTCGACATGCGCGGCGAGCGCCTCGACGCTCAGCATGTCCCCGTCCGGCCCGTTCACCTCGAACGTGCCGTCGCTGATGACGAGCAGCCTGTCGCCGGGGAAGACGCGGGTGACGTCGCTGTCATAGTCCATGTCCGAGAGCGCGCCGATGGCGACGCCGCCGACGGTGATGAGCAGCTCGCAGGACGGTGCCCCCTCGGGGCGGTTCGGCCCGCGCAGCAGGATCGACGGCGGGTGGCCGCCGGTGGCGTAGCGGAGTTCGCCGGTGCTCGCCTTGTAGACGCCGTACCAGATGGTGAAGAACATGTTGTTCTGTTTTTCCATCGGAAACGTGTCGTTCAGCGCCTTCAGCACGGTGGACGGATCGCGGAAATCCGCGCTCGCGAGCGCCGAGGCGCGCAGCACGTTGATGACGGTGACGGAAAGCAGCGCCGCGCCGACGCCGTGGCCGCAGACGTCGAGCAGATAGATGGCGAAATGGTCGTCGTCGATCCGGTGATAGCCGAAGGAATCCCCGCCGAGCTCGGTGGAGGGCACCAGCAGCCAGTCGGTCGCCGGCGCTTCGGTGCGCTTGTCGGGCAGGATGGAGAAGACGTAGCGGCCGGCGTCGTTCAGCTCCTCGTCGAGCCGCGCCTGGGTGCGTTCCAGCAGCAGGTTCTGCTCGGCCAGCTGGTCCTCCACGGCCTCGCCGTGCTCGATCATCGCTTCGTAGAGAAGCTTCAGATCGTCGTATTCTGCCTCAAGTTGTGCGAAATCCTGACGCAGCCGAACGAGTTCCGCGGCATCGCCGTCCGTGAAAGGTGCAGAAGAAGCGGCAGACAAGTTTGACGAATCCTTCATGATTGTATGGAAAGCTCCTCACACGTTCGGAGGGGGTCGCGCAACTACCGATATCACGTCGCGTGCCGGTCTCCGCAGGCAGGCCCCGTGCATCGCCCGCACTTCGAACATTACATAGTCTAGGAATTTCCCGAAAGATAGGTAAGCGCGACCGCCGTTCCCGCTTACGACATCGTGAGGCAGGGGCGAATGGATCTTCGAGCAGTGCAGAGGGAAGCGGACGACTATGCGCTGCTTCTGGAATTCGACATGGACATGGACGGCTTTGCGTCCAACTGGGCCTATTGCGACCGGCTGTCGACCTATTTCGCCCGCATGATCAGCCACAATCGCAGCGATTCGCTGCTCTATTCCAACCTGTTCTCCTCCGCGCTCAACGAGCTCCTGGAAACGGTCTACCGCCTGCACACGCCCGCCGGCAGCTTCGTCTGCGCGGTTTCCCGCAGCGGCCCGAGCGACCGCATCGTCCTGACCATTCCCGTCGACGCCGAAACGGCAGGCTTCTACCGGCAGGCCGTCGATATCCTCAACGAGGGCGACGTCGCCGCGCGCTATCACAGCGCGCTCTTCACGGAAGGTCCCCTGCAGCCGAATATCGGCCTCCTGGAGCTGGCCGTCGACTACGCCGCCCGCTTTTCCATCGAACCCGCCGACGGAAACGCCATCCGTCTCATCGCCGAACTCACGCTGGAGGCAACTGTCGCATGATCGCCGATTCGCTTGTCCAGACCTACAAGGTCTCCTTTGACGAAAACAATCAGGAGTTCGCGCTGTCCGGCTCGATGCGCCCCGAGCGCGCCGCCGAGATGGAGGATTGCGTCCGCCTCATCGAAAAATCGATCGCCTCGATCCGCGGCACCTTCTACGTCAACGTCAAGCGCCTCGTGCGCCTCAACAACGTCGCCTTTCATGCGCTGGCCGGCGCCCTGCTGAAGGCGGCCGAGGAGCGGGCGGACCTGAAGATCGCGATCGTCACCTCCAGCGTCATCGGCTGGTCGACGAAGAAGTTCGGCGCGCTGACGGCCAAGAACCCGCGCATCGTCGTTGAGGAATACGACAGCGAGTTCTATCCCGGCCAGGCCTTCCTGGAAGAGGGCGGCTTCGTGCCGGTGCTGCGCACGCAGACCAAGCTGACCTGGAAGCACGAGCGCTCCATCCTGCCGCGCCACGGCCTCGCCCCCGGCATGACCATGGCGGACATCTGCTGCGGCATCGGCGACTTCGCCGTGCTGGTCGCCAAGGAATTCGCCCCCTCGCGCATCGTGGCGCTCGACCATTCGAAATCGAGCCTGGCCTATGCGCGCCAGGTCGCCAGCGACTTCGACATCGGCGGCATCGAGTACATCTATGGCGATGCGGCCGAAATGCTGCTGGAGGACGGCCAGTTCGACTTCGTCTCCTGCCGCCACGCGCTGCAGATCTTCAACAAGCCGGAAATGATCGTCGACGAGCTGGTGCGCATCTGCAAGCCGGGCGGGCGCGTCTATGTCACCAACGAAAAGATCTCCCAGTGCCTCGGCGAGCCGCGCGGCCCGTCGATCCAGTGGACCTACGACCAGCTCTCCAAGCTCTTCGCCGATTTCGACATGGACCTCGAATTCGGCCCGAAGGGCTACCAGGCGCTGCAGCGCGCCGGGCTCGAGGACATCCGCATCGAGAGCTTCATGGTGACCAATCGCGACGGCGACGCGCAGGCCTTCGCCGACATGATCATGGCCTGGGAAGAGATGTTCGCCGGCGGCATGTGCGAGAAGCGCGGCGACGACGCGGCCTTCGTGGAGAAATTCCGCCGCGGCTTCGAGGATCATATCGCCGCCGCCCTTCACCCCGGCGGCTATGCCGGCTGGCCCGTCTGGGTCGCGTCGGGACGCAAGCCGCAATGAGCGACATTGCCGAAACGCCGCCCTCGCGCTGGGGCTTCTCGCTGACCTCGTTCCGCGCGAAATTCGTGCTCGTCGTCGGCGGCGCCGTGCTGGTGGACCTCTTGGTCGCCGGCGGCATCGCGCTGTGGAACGTCAACCGCCTCTCCACCAATGCGATGGACGAGGTCGGCCGCGGCCTGGAAAAGGCGAATATCGAATACCTGCAGAACTATATCGAGACGACCGTCGAGCGCACCGACCTGCTGCTCGACCGCTACCATTCGGAGGTGAGCGGCCTTGCGGGCTCGATGCAGACCTTCATCGACAATCCCGCGCTTTCCGACAAGCTCGGCCAGGAGCTGCAAGCCGACGGCGTGACCACGCCGCTCGCCTATAACGCGGCCGGCAACTGGTGGCAGAACCAGCCGGGCGAGGCCTCCGCCGTCACCGTCTGGGGCTACCTGCTCGACGAGAACAGGCAGCCGACGCCCGAGGCGATGAAGACCGTGCGCGAAAGCGCCGCCTTCAACCTCGTCGGCCCGAGCTTCCTGTCGGCCGGCCCGCCGAAACTGCAGATGTACTATATCGGCCCGCGCGCCAACCCGATCCTGCGCTCGACGCCCTATAACGACCAGGGCTCGGTCTTCGACCAGGTCTATCCCGGCCACAACCAGACGAACTGGTGGGACTTCTACTTCCCCGGCCTCTACGAGACGTGGGAATCCTGGCTCGCCAAGCCCGCGGAGCGGCCGGTCGACAGCCCCATCACCATGCTGTCGCCCTATCTCGACGGCATCACGGGCAAGATCATCGTCAGCTTCTTCCAGCCGCTGACGACGCCCGACCGCAAGAACCTCAACGGCATCGTCGGCGTCGACCTGACGCTCGACCAGCTTGCCGACATCGTCAAGAGCGTCAAGATCGCCGAGACGGGCTTCGCCTTCCTCTCCATGTCGAACGGCAACGTGCTCGCCGTCACGGAGGAGGGCGAGAAGACGCTCGGCGTCAAGATCAACAACGAGAGCGGCTTCGACCGGCGCCTGGCGCACAGCAGCCAGGCCGCCATCGCCTCGCTCGCCATGCCCTCCACCACCGACACCGTGCTGACCACGCTGACGCTGAAGGAGAACGGCGAGGACGTGCCCTATGTCGTGCTCATGAAGCAGCTCAACGCGGAGAACCTCTATACCGGCAAGGTGCCCGTCACCCGCGAGGTCATGTCGCTCGGCTTCATGGTGCCCGAGCGCGAGATCTACGCCTCGCTGATCGCCGCCAAGGACGGCATCTCGGCCGAGACGCGCCAGGTCGTAAGCTGGCAGGTCGGCACCGTCATCCTGTCGCTGCTGGTCGTGCTCAGCGCCGTCTTCGCCATTTCCGGCCGCATCACCGCCGGCCTCCGGGCGCTGGCGGACGCCGCCCAGCGCCTGCAGAACAAGGATTACTCCGTGCGCGTGGCCATTCCCGCGCGCGACGAGGTGGCCGCCGTGGGCGTCGCCTTCAACCGCATGGCCGAGGAGATCAGCTACCACACGGAGAATCTCGAAAACCTCGTCGCCGAACGCACCAAGGCGCTGGAGACCGCCAATGGCGAGATCAGCGCGCTGAACGCCAAGCTGAAGAGCGAGAACCTGCGCCTCGGCGCCGAGCTCGACGTTGCAAGGCACATCCAGATGATGGTGCTGCCGCGGCGCGACGAACTCGACGAGATCAAGGGCATCGACGTGTCCGGCTACATGGAGCCGGCCGACGAGGTGGGCGGCGACTATTTCGA
Organism: uncultured Shinella sp.; assembly: GCA_946481465.1. The sequence continues at coordinate 4,850 of CAMLOC010000212.1, forward strand.
CGTGCTGCACGACGAGCGGCGCATGAAGGTCGGCATCGGCGACGTCACCGGCCATGGCCTGGAAAGCGGCGTGCTCATGCTGATGGTGCAGTCGGTGGCCCGCGCGCTGCAGGAGCAGGGCGACGAGGACCCGCGCGCCTTCCTCGAAGTCCTGAACCGCGCCGTCTTCAAGAACATCCAGCGCACCAAGACCGACAAGCACCTGTCGCTCGCCTTCCTCGACTACGAGGACCGCAAGATCACGCTGTCCGGCCAGCACGAGGAAGTGCTGGTGCTGCGCGGCGAGGACGAGGTCGAGCGCATCGACACCGTCGACCTCGGCTTCCCGGTCGGGCTGGAAAGCGACATCGGCCCCTTCGTCGGCACGCATGAGTTCCCGTTCGATTCCGGCGACGTCATCGTGCTGCACACCGACGGCGTGACCGAGGCGGAGAACCCGGCGGGCGAACTCTTCGGCTTCGATCGCCTGTGCGAGAGCGCCAGGCGCCACCGCGGCAAGGACGCCGACGCGATCAAGGACGGCATCATCGCCGATCTCATGGCGCATATCGGCACCCAGAAGATCCACGACGACATCACGCTCGTCGTCATGAAACACAGGTAACGTCATGGAAACCACATTCGGACAGGTGGAATTCACCAACGGCGCCGGCGCGCTGAAGAACCGCATCCGTCTTGCCGACGGGCCGCTCGATCTTGCCTGGCAGCATTGCGGCGTCACGTCGGAATTCCTCGGCGACTTCTTCGCCCTACGGCGGCGCGAGGAGGGCGGCGACTACAACGAGGCGCGCCACAGCATCGGCTATCTCGCCAACGAGCTTCTCGAGAACGCCGTGAAATTCCGCCACGGCGACGGCATCACGCTGGAGGCCTCGCTCGACGGCGGCACCTTCGAGGTGCGCATCAGCAACCTCGTCACCCCGGAGACGGCCGGCCGGTTCCAGGCGCTCCTTGCCGAACTGACGACGCGCGACCCGGGCGAGCTTCTCATCGAGCGCATCGAAGAAAATGCGGAGAACGCGAATTCGAGCGGCTCGGGCCTTGGCCTGCTCACCCTAATGAGCGACTATGGCGCGCGTCTCGGCTGGCGTTTCCAACCTGCGGCAGAAGCGGACGCGATACGCCTCGACACCTACGCCGCCCTCGACATCGTTTGATCAGGCATACCGGGAGTTTATTGTATAAAATGGAAATCAAGACGAACGAATACCGTGTCTGGAGCGAGGGTTCCGCGATCCACTACGAGGGCACGATGCGCCTGTCCGGCACGGAGGCCTATGCCCCGATCCTGGACCTGATGCAGCAGGTGCTCGGCGAGAAGCCGGAGACCATCACGCTCGACCTGTCGGGCCTGGAATTCCTCAACAGCTCCGGCATCAACCTGCTCGCCAAATTCACCATCGACGTGCGCAAGCAGCCCGGCATCGGCCTCATGGTCAAGGGCAGCACGCAGATCCCGTGGCAGTCCAAGTCCCTGCCGAACCTGAAGAAGCTGCATCCGGCGGTCAATCTGGTCATCGCCTGACAACGAGACCCCTTCCCCGCAAGGGCAGGGCAATCGCCTATGGATTCGAGGTAGCCGTCCTTCCTTCTCCCCTGCGGGGAGAAGGTGGCCCGAAGGGTCGGATGAGGGGGCTATGCTCGCCAGTTCATTGATTTTTCTTGCCTTCGGCACCCCCTCATCCGCCTGCCGGCACCTTCTCCCCGCCGGGGAGAAGGAGATATGCCGCTTCGCTTCTCCCAATCGGCAGCCGTTCGCCGGGCAGGTCCCCTCTCCGCGCCTGCGCGGTCAGGGTGAGGGGCTGGCACCC